>NZ_RJOG01000005.1:0-122448 GCF_003942965.1 Streptococcus mitis
AGGTTTGCTACTTATATTATGTGTAAATTCATAAATATAGTGAAAATTTGTATGTAAAGATTCAAACTCGAATGGTTTAATTTCCTTGATTTCAATATTATTGATATAAACCTTATTTTGGAAAGTTATCTTTATAATCACAGCAATAAATGTCGCAATTTGTAAAATTCGTAATAGCCAATCAATATACATTGACCAATCTATGTTAAAAACACAATCAATATTCATTCTTTTTTCAGTTTTCTTTCAAAAAGCCTTCCAAATCTCGTTCATGCTGATATTTGATAGCCGCCTTTTTGTCTTTTTCAAAAATGGTCTTGGTTAGATCTATGTCGTTGATGGCCGCAATTGCGACAGTGTAGTGAATGATATCAGCCAATTCTTTTGCTAGTTCCTCGTTCGAATCTTGAACTCCCTCTTTTCGACCAGAGCGTCCATTTAAAACCTCAGCAACTTCTCCAACTTCTTCTACTAGCTTAATAAAAAGCCCTTCTTCTGTTCTAGATTGTCGGTAATGGTCAAGTAAATATTCCTCTAGTTGTCTAACTGTTAAATCTCTCATTCTTTCTCCTTGCAAAAAAAGCGAGACATTCGTCCCGCCCTTCTTATTTTTCGTCAATAACGATTCTTACTTTTTTGTCTTCAGTTGGGACAGAGTAGACAATCGTTCTTATCGCAGAAATAGTGCGACCCTTACGACCGATTACACGACCCACATCGCTTTGATCAAGATCCAAATGATATTCCAAAAACTCTGGTGTATCTTCAATCTTGATAGTTAAGACATCTGGTTGTGAAATCAAGGGTTTCACAATCGCAATAATGANATTTTCAATCGTATCCATCTGTCAACCTACTTTAAATTTATTTTGAGAATTTAGAATCGTGGAATTTCTTCAATACACCTTCTTTTGAAAGGATGTTGCGAACTGTATCTGAAGGTTGAGCTCCATCAGCCAACCATGCAAGAACGCGGTCTTCTTTCAAAGTTACTTGGTTTTCAGCAACAAGTGGGTTGTAAGTTCCAACTGTTTCGATGAAACGTCCGTCACGTGGTGAACGTGAATCTGCTACGTTGATACGGTAGAAAGGTTTTTTCTTAGAACCCATACGAGTCAAACGGATTTTAACTGCCATTTTTAAAGTCTCTTTTCTTATTTTTTATTTCGGTGAAATAGCTGAGCTATTTAGCACATGTTCTATTATAGCAGATTTCTAACAGGTGTCAAGAAAAAAACTTGACAGACTATAAAATTTTTAAACCATTTAGAATTTTGTTATATTTTTAAAGAAAAATCAGAAAGAGAATGTCATGAATCCTACTTTAGAAACATTTTATAAAGACCACCAAGTCAAACCCTTCATGACAACTTTTCAGAAGAAGAATTAGCAATCGTGGCTACAAATTAACTCCAAAGGGAGAGCAGATACTGAAACAGTACCAGGATATTATCGACCGTCATCCAAAGAAGAATCTCTAATCAAGTGATTTTGGGTTGGCTTCCTCTTAAACTGTCTTGTCACTAACATTTGAAATCCACTTCCTTTTAGGGTACAATGGTAGAAATAAATTTTTGAGAGGAATAGAATGAAAAAACTAGCAACCCTTCTTTTACTATCAACTATAGCCCTAGCTGGGTGTAGCAGCATCCAACGCAGTCTGCGTGGTGATGACTATGTTGATTCCAGTCTTGCGGCTGAAGAAAGTTCCAAAGTAGCTGCCCAATCTGCCAAGGAGTTAAATGATGCTTTGACAAATGAAAACGCCAATTTCCCGCAACTTTCTAAGGAAGTTGCTGAAGATGAAGCCGAAGTGATTATCCACACAAGTCAAGGAGATATCCGCATTAAACTCTTTCCTAAACTCGCTCCTCTAGCAGTTGAGAATTTCCTAACTCATGCCAAGGAAGGATATTACAATGGTATCACCTTCCACCGTGTTATCGATGGCTTTATGGTTCAAACTGGAGATCCTAAGGGTGATGGCACAGGTGGCCAATCTATCTGGCACGATAAAGACAAGACAAAAGACAAGGGAACTGGTTTTAAAAATGAGATTTCTCCTTATCTTTATAATATCCGTGGTTCACTTTCAATGGCCAATACTGGTCAACCAAATTCCAACGGTAGTCAATTCTTTATCAACCAAAATACAACTGATATTTCTGCCAAACTTCCTACAAGCAACTATCCTAAAAAAATCATCGAAGCCTATAAAGAAGGTGGAAATCCTAGTCTTGATGGAAAACACCCTGTCTTTGGTCAGGTTATCGAGGGTATGGATGTTGTAGATAAAATTGCCAAAGCAGAAAAAGATGAAAAAGATAAACCAACTACTGCTATCACCATTGATAGTATTGAGGTTGTGAAAGACTATAACTTCAAATCTTAAGAAATGAAAAAACAGTATCAAAATTGATACTGTTTTTTCATTTTGTACGTTAGATAAAAAGTTTGATATTTGAAACAATATTCACCACCCAAACACTTTCAGAATTGATTTAATACTTGAATCAAATGCCTTATTTAATTTCTCTAATTCCTTCAAATGTGACGTTTCTAATCTTATAAGCGGAAAGAATGGGAACCTTTCCAAATAAAAATGATAGAAGAAAAAATGAGATAATGCTATTGATAACGAGAACAAGTCCTTCTCCTCCATCATTAATAGACAAATAAAGTGCCAAACAAGCTATTATAGGGACACTAAAAATATAGGCATCAAAAACTTGCTTTCTTGCAGATACTGGTTTAAAAATCATCTCATATCTTCTGCTAGAAGAAGGCAGTAAAGCTTTAACATTTTTACGTTCTTTCCCTCTTGTAAAATAAAAAATCAAGTAGGAGAATAGTATAGATGCGCAAAATACTACTAATTTTAAAATTATCTGTTGACTAATATTGTACTCTTTAAAAAAAGTTTTCAATAAAGAATAAACAATGACTATAAGAGGTTGGACCATGATTGCCACATATGAAGCTTTAAACTTATTAATCGGGGTACTAAAATTGAGATCCTCTCTATTTAGTTCCGTCATCTCAATCGTTAATTCCTCCGCTGGAACACCCCAATAGTAGAACTTAGGAGTTATTGAACTTGCATCTAATATATATTTTTTCCCATTTAGTTCTACAAGTTGATGACAAAAATACTTCGTTTCTTTAACATTAATTTCCAAAATTACCACCCAAACACTTTCTGAATTGATTTAATACCAGAATCAATACTATTTCCGACTTCCTTGATACCTGCATCAATTTTGCTTCCAACTTCTTTGATACCTGAATCAATATTACTTCCCATTTCCTTAACACTTTTTTCAAGATTGTCACCCATCTCGTTTGCTATATCTTTGATTCCAAGAAAAATATTTTTATAAGCTAAACCTACCGTAAATCCAACAGCAGACTTGCTACTATAGTCCATTAATAATTTTTGGGAGGCTAGTTCTTTATTACTTCATATTGGTGCGTTTTATTTGTAATGAAAGATACCTCCTGCCAATTTATCAGCTAGCTTGGGAAAGAGAGTATAAAACTTATGGGCTAGGTTCAACAACATCGGTAGATTGAGTTCGCGTTTGTTTTTCCCAATAATTCCTATAATCTTTTTAGCCACTTTATCTGGCTCTAGGAGAAAGCGTTCAACTGACTGGAGATAGGCACCATCTGGATCTGCTTGGTCAAAAAATGCTGTTCGGATAGGGCCTGGATTAACCGTTGTCACATAGACTCCATAAGGTAGAAGTTCTAATCGTAGGGCATTTGAAAAACCAATAGCCGCAAACTTAGTTGCTGAGTACAAACTTGATTTAGCTGTTGCAATCAAACCTGCCATGCTGACAATATTGATGATATGACCTTGCCTCTTCTCCTTCATACGAGCACCAATTCGACGAGAAAGGTTCATTAAAGCAAAGGTATTAACCTCAAACATCTGATGAAGATCCTTGTCAGAAATCTGGTCAAAATCTTCAAAGATTCCATAACCAGCATTGTTGATTAAGACATCAATCTTGCCATAGCGAAGATAGAGGTTAGCAACCAAGGTTTCTAGGGCTGAGTCATCGGTAATATCGATTTCAATCAATTCTGCATGTGGATGATTTCCGTAGAGATTAGCTAATTTTTTTTGACTTCTACCAAGTAGGATAAGTTGGTCGTCAGGCAAACCTTTGACCATTTCTTGAGCAAGTCCACCACTAGCTCCTGTTATCAGAATCGTTCTCATTTTTTCCTTTCTGTGGATCTTAGATTTCCACTTCTTCTAAGTCNTTGACCACGTGGACATTTTCAAAGATAGTAGCTGCATCATTCTTAAGCTTGCTGATATCTTTTGAGAGGAAGCGAGCGCTAATATGATTGAGCAAGAGGCGTTTCGCTCCTGCTTCTGTAGCGACTTGAGCAGCCTGCATATTGGTTGAATGACCATGGTTGCGAGCAATTTTCTCATCTCCCTTACCATAAGTCGACTCATGGACAAGGACATCCGCATTAACACCTAAGCGTACACTGGCATTCGTTTTTCGAGTATCTCCTAAAATGGTGATAATCTTTCCAGGACGTGGAGCAGAGATATAGTCTGCTGCCTTGATTTCGGTTCCGTCTTCCAAAACAACATCCTGACCGTTTTTGATTTTTCCAAAAAGTGGGCCAAATGGGACGCCAGCAGCCTTGAGTTTTTCAGCATCCAAGGTACCTTCTAGGTCCTTTTGCATGACACGATAGCCAACGCAGAAAATAGTGTGATCCAACTCCTCTGCATACACCGTGAATTTATCAGTCTCAAGGATTTTTCCTAAAGAATCTTGGTCAAACTCATGAAAATGAATGCGGTAAGGCAGGCGCGAACCTGACACACGAAGACTGGTTAAGACAAATGACTTAATTCCTTGCGGACCATAGATTTCCAAATCTGTCTGCTCTTCATTGGCCTGAAAGGCCCGGCTAGATAAAAAACCAGGTAGACCAAAAATGTGGTCACCATGTAGGTGAGTGATAAAGATTTTGCTGACCTTACGTGGTCGAATTGTCGTTTCAAGAATGCGATTTTGCGTACCTTCTCCACAGTCAAAGAGCCAGACTTCGTTAATCTCGTCCAAGAGTTTCAGAGCGAGACTTGAAACATTGCGGGCTTTAGAGGGCTGACCTGCCCCCGTTCCTAAAAATTGAATATCCATTCGATACTTTCTAATTAATCAATATATAACATGGCTGTGCGGTTTTCCGATCGGAAATAGCGCTTGCCAGAAAAAGCTGTGGCTTCTTGTAATAACTCCTCTTGGCTGTAGCCTTTGAGACGCTTACGACCGTCAGCCAAGCTTTCCAAATCTGTCAAAGCTGTAAGTTTTTCCACGCTAACAACTTCCTCGTCCTCGACAGCCTTCATGTAAATCTTGCCAGACTCCTCAAAGACTAGCTGA
Source organism: Streptococcus mitis (assembly GCF_003942965.1). Classification (GTDB taxonomy): domain Bacteria; phylum Bacillota; class Bacilli; order Lactobacillales; family Streptococcaceae; genus Streptococcus; species Streptococcus mitis_BH. Next base: position 5,424 of record NZ_RJOG01000005.1, read on the forward strand.
TGAGGGAAAATTTGCGCAATTTCAAAGAGCAAGTCTTCTGAAATAACCTCTTTATTTTCAGAGAAAATTCGACCCAGACCCTCACTCTCATAACAAAAACCAAAGGATTTACCAGACAGATTAAGCCGAATAAAAGGCTTATTTTCTAGGTTGAAACTCGGCTCAGTATTGTAAAGATTCAGTTCCTGACTGAGTTCCGCAAAATAATCCGTCGCTGCTTCAGGACTCTTTTTCTGGTAGAGTTCTGCAAAGTAAGCATTGACCACGCTGGGAGGAGGAGTAATCAGTGCCAACTGCTCCTGCTCTGTTCTACCAGCTAGAAGTTGGTCCAGATAGACCTTATCCAGACTTGTATAGCCCCCATATTTTAGAGCTAAGGTTTTGATATCAGTCATAAAATTCTTCTAACCTCCATTTGTTTTTCTCGAAAATGTAGCCTCTAATCACTTCGCCGTCATCTTGATAATCACGTTCTTCAAGAATCGCAACACTTTCTAAATCATGAATCTTGTAGGACTTTGAAAAAGGCACGCGCAGGGTAAAGGACTCAAAAATATCCTTGATTTTCTCTAAAAACAAAGCCTGCAAATTCTCTCGACTATCCTCAGACTTGGCAGAAATGAGCGCATAGGGCGTTTGGGTAGGCGTGAAATCCTCCACCAAATCCGCTTTATTATACAGAGTCAGGCGAGGAATATCCTCCATGTCCAGGTCTTTCATGATGGACAGGACTGTTTTTTCATGCTCTTCATGGTAAGGATTGCTGGCATCGATAACATGAACCAAAAGGTCCACATGCTTGCTTTCTTCCAAGGTAGACTTGAAACTAGACACCAACTCTGTCGGCAAATCTTGGATAAAGCCAACTGTATCTGTCAAAGTTACTTGAAGATTGCCCCCCAGATGAATACTCTTAGTCGTCGCATCCAGGGTCGCAAATAATTCATCTGCTTCATACTGGGTCTTGCTGGTCAAGGTGTTCATGATGGTTGACTTCCCAGCATTGGTATAACCAATCAAACCAATCTTAAAGGTGCTTGACTCCAAACGTTTTTCTCTGACAGTCGCCCGATTTTTCTCAACCACCTTGAGCTGGCGCTCGATATCCGTGATTTGATTGCGAACACTACGACGGTTCAATTCCAGCTGGCTTTCACCAGGTCCACGGGAACCAATTCCTCCTGCCTGACGGCTGAGCATAATTCCCTGACCAACCAAGCGAGGCAAGAGATATTTGAGCTGGGCTAGGTGGACTTGGAGCTTCCCTTCATGGCTTCGAGCTCGCATGGCAAAGATATCCAAAATCAGCTGCATACGGTCAATGACCTTGACACCGAGAACTTCTTCTAAATTGACATTTTGCCTTGGCGTAAGACGGTTGTTGACGATGACAGTGGTAATTTCTTCTGCATCCACCCTGAGCTCAATTTCTTCTAACTTACCAGAGCCAACGAAGGTCTTGGAATCATATTTTTCACGTTTTTGTCTGTAGCTATCTACAACGACTGCCCCAGCTGTCTTAGCCAGACTGGCCAATTCTTCCATGGAGAGGTCAAAATTGTCCATCCCCTGCAATTCCACACCAATGAGCAGGACCCGCTCCTCTTTTTTCTCCGTTTCAATCATCTAAAAACTCCTCTATCTGGCTTAAAATGCGGTCTTTTACACCAGCTTCTCCAATCTGATAAAAGGTGACCTGCATGCGATTACGGAACCAGGTCAACTGACGCTTGGCAAAACGACGAGTCGCCTGTTTGAGACTCTCACTAGCTTCCTCCAAGGTCTGCTCTCCACGGAAATAAAGAAAGAGTTCCTTGTAACCAATCCCTTTAGTAGCCTGCACATCTGGATAATGGTCAAAGAGCCACTTGGCTTCGTCTAGAAGTCCAGCTTCAAACATCAAATCCACTCGATGATTGATTCGTTCATATAATTGACTGCGCTCATCATCCAAGCAGATAATCAGTGGTTCATACAAGGTCTCTTGATTTTCCAAATCCTGACCAAAATGGGCAATTTCCAAGGCACGCATAGCACGACGACGATTAAACTGGGGAATCTCAAGGCCAGCTTGCTCCACCAGATGGGCTAATTCCTCATCTGAATATGGCTCCAAACTAGCTCGATAGTCCAAAATCTCCTCATGAGGTGTCTCCCCACCCAGGTGGTAACCTTCTAGCAAGCTCTGGATATAAAGTCCAGTCCCACCAGCAATAATGGCTAGTTTACCACGACTGTGAATATCCTCAATAACCATCTTAGCTTCTGAAACAAAATCAAAAGCCGAGTAAGACTCGGTTACCTCTCTAACATCGATTAAATGATGAGGAACAGCTGCCTGCTCTTCTGGACTAGCCTTGGCCGTCCCAATATCTAGACCGCGGTATACCTGCTGACTATCGCCACTCACAACTTCGCCACCAAAGCGCTTGGCGACTTCAATGGCAAGAGCCGTTTTTCCAACAGCAGTTGGCCCAACGATCACAATTATTTTTGTTTTCATCTTTTTTCCTTGAAAAATTCCCATTTTTTCGTTACTATTATTATAACACAAAAAGGTCAGTCAGAAAAATGTGACCTCTTGAAGGGGCTGGCTGGTATAGAATATAAAGGAGGAAGACTCATGGCTAAAGGATTCGCTAAAGGTCTTGTAACAGGTGTCGCAGGGACTGTCGCTGCAGTCGCAGGTGCAGTATACGCATTTAAAAAGAAAGTGATCGAACCAGAAGAGCAAAAAGCAGCTTTCATCGAAGAAAACCGTAAAAAAGCAGCTCGTCGCCGCGTATCACGTTAAGAAACAAAAGAAGTTGGGATTCATTGTCTCAACTTCTTTTTTCTGTTCTTTTAAATAGCTAGGTCAAACTTCAACTGCGGTTTGACAGGGTCATAATCCACCAATTCAAAATCTTCTGCTTTGATATCAAAGAAATTAGTCCCATCTGGCACATTCAAAACCAAACGTGGTTGGCAGTTTGACGGCTCACGACGAAGCAATTCCTTAGCTTGTTCAAATTGATTGTCATAGATATGGAGGTTGTTGATAAAATAGAAGAACTTACCAACCTTCCAGCCAAAATGCTTGGCAATCATCATTTGAAGAGCCACATACTGCATAGCGTTGATATGGTGGGCAACTAGCATGTCGTTCGAACGCTGGGTCAAGGTCGCATCCAGATAGATTTCTCCATCAACACGGCGGACATCAAACATGGTCTGAAAGGCGCAGGGGAGCAGCCCATCTGTTTCTTCGAAAGCTTGGTAATCCCAGAGCGAAATGATATTGCGACGGTTCCAAGGATTGGCTTCCAACTGCTTGAGAAGCTTATTGATGATATCGTGTTTCTTAACAACAGCACCATAGCGCTCACCAATGGTTCCTGTATCTCCCACTTCCCAGTCATTCCAGTAGTGAACATTGTACTTGCTATTCAGCACTTCTAGGCTATTTGATTGGTCTTGGTAAATCCAGAGCACTTCCTTGATGGCGGATTTGATGGCAATGGGACGCAAGGTTGTGATAGGAAATTCTCCTTTAGATAAGTCGTACTCAGAAAAGGCACCCGTTACATATTTAGAGTTGGCAACTGTCCCATCCTTGTACTTAGGACGAGCCTGCTCTGAAAAGACACCGTCTTTGAGGATTCGTTCAATATTTTCTTTAAAAATCGTATCTGCTTTTGTCATTCTCTCTCACCTCATTCATTGTCCTAACTAGTATAGCATAAAAAAAGAAAGGAGGAAAATCACTAGCTTCTAGAAAGCAATTTTCTCCTTTTTTATTTTACTGCAATACAAGTGATGCTGCTCCAATAACTCCAGCGTCATTTCCTAGAGTTGCAAGAGCCAATTTAGTTGTTGTGCGTACTTGTGGGAAGGTATTTTCGTCGTAGACTTTTTGAACACCTTGTAGAAGGAATTCTCCTGCAGCTGACACACCGCCACCGATGACGATTGTTGATGGGTTTAGGATTGATCCGATGTTAGCACAAGCAATTCCCAAGTAACGTGAGAAGTTACGGTAAACAATCAAAGCAAGGTCATCTCCTTCTTTTGCAAGGTCAAAGACAGTCTTAGCAGTTACTTCTTCTCCATTATCAATCAAGCGTTTCAAGGCTGCATCGCCTTCGTATTCATCCGCATAACGACGAGTCAAGTTGACAATCCCTGTTGCAGAAGCGACTGTCTCAAGACAACCTTTCTTACCACAGGTACATGCGATTGGTTGGTCAAAGTCAACAGTGATGTGGCCAAGCTCACCTGCTGCACCAGCAACACCGTGAAGCAATTTGCCTTCTGCAACGATACCGCCACCAACACCTGTACCGAGTGTCATAAAGACAACATCTGGTTGATTATCTCCAGCACCCATCCAACGTTCACCAAGAGCAGCTACGTTGGCATCATTATCGATGAAGAATGGAATACCCAAGGCTTTTTCAATCTTTTCTTTAATTGGTTGAAGGGTTTTCCAGTTGAGGTTGTATGCACCGATAACAGTCCCTTTTTCACGGTCAACCACACCTGGTGATCCCATTCCAATACCTTGGAAGTCTGCTGCTGCCAATCCAAGCAAGTCCAAACGATGTTGAATAGACTCAATCATATCATCTACGATATGACTTCCCTCATCCAAAATGTTGGTCTTGATAGACCATTTTTCTTGGATTTCTCCTGCTGTTGTCAAGATTGCAAATTTGATAGAAGTTCCACCAAGGTCAATCCCAATAATCTTTTGACTCATCATATTCTCCTTTTTCATTGTGTAATAATTGAAAATGCTTACAGTACTAGTATAACAAAATTTAGTTACTTATGCAAAGGTTTGCATAGTTTTAACAAGAAATTTTAATCAAGATAATCTCCACCATCAAATCCATAGTATTCCTCAAGCGTTAAACCACTCGCTGCAATATCTTTAGCTTCTTTTCCGACATAACGTAAATGCCATTCCTCATGCATATAACCTGTGACACTCTCTTTGCCTTTAAGGTATCGAACAACAAATCCATAGTCTGCTGCATGATCCAATAACCATTGAGCCGCACCAGCATCTTCAACTAAGTTCCCATCTGTCCCAATTACATCAAATGCAAGTCCTGTTTGGTGTTCACTATAGCCAGGTCTAGCTGAATAACGATCAGCCGCAGCCTGACCTTCTTTATTTACGTAGCTTTGATATAATTGTGCTTGAGTTCCATAACTTCTAAATCCACTATAGTTATTGCCGATAGCATAGCCTTCTTTTTGCATCTGTGCAATCAGTTTTAAAAAGGCAGCTTTAGCAGTTGGGTTTTCACCTGGATTGTAGTCTTTAGACAATGGATAGTGTTTATTGGCAACAACAATCTCATCGTATTTTCCTTGAATGCTATAATATAAGCCTTTATTAGTTACTTTAGAATTTGAGTTTGAATTTGATCTCCACAAACCTGAGTTATCTACATAATAACGCCCACCATCTACCCATTCATTGACAGCCATTTTACCATCTGATTTTAGATAATAAGAACCTTGCCATGCATTACGAGCATACGATCCATCTGATTTTAGATAATACCAAGCTTGGTATGAAACATCGTAAATCCACTCACCTTGTGCCATTTTACCATTTGATTTTAGATAGTAAGAACCTTGCCATGCATTACGAGCATACGATCCATCTGATTTCAAATAGTACCAGGCTTGATAGGATGCATCATAAACCCATTCACTCTGAGCCATTTTACCATTCGATTTAAGATAGTATGAACCTTGCCATGCATTACGAGCATACGAACCATCTGATTTCAAATAGTACCAGGCTTGATAGGATGCATCATAAACCCATTCACTCTGAGCCATTTTACCATTTGATTTAAGATAGTATGAACCTTGCCATGCATTACGAGCATACGAACCATCTGATTTCAAATAGTACCAGGCTTGATAAGATGTATCATAAACCCATTCATTCTGAGCCATTTTACCATCTGATTTTAGATAATAACTTCCCTTCCAAGTATTGGTTACAGGATTTCCCTTGTCATCATGATAGTACCAAACTCCATCCTTTTGAACCCATCCACTTGTGATTGCTGAGCTAGAGTTTGTTTTTACCTCAGTCGATTTCCTAGGTTTGAAAGCCCCCTCAGGAGCATTTTTCAGTTCACAAGCTACACCATCATGATCTTTATCTAACTTAGCAGAATAACCAGGTTCTCCCTTATGAATATCCGCGTATCCATTCGCCCAAGCTTCCTTACAGCTAGAAAAATGAATGTTTTCTTCTGCTGACACAGGTTGTGAAAACAAGGCTAAAACTGGCAACGTAGCCAGACTCATTTTTAAAAATAGACGTTTATTCATTTCTTTCTCCTTTAATTATGATATCGATTTCACTATTATTTTATCAAACTTATTTCAGCAATTCAAGGAAACTTCTGGTCTTTTCTACAAACTCTTTTGGTTTAGCCACATTCAAGACATGAGGACTATCTGGTATAATCTGAAATTGAGATTCTGATATTAGTTTATGAAGACTTCTCATAGAACTAAGATTCGGTTTATCTTTGCTGCCACAAATTAGTAAGGTTGGATAAGGACAAGTTCTTGATATATCAGTTAAATCAAGTGTCTTCAATTCCTCAGAAACTCCGACTATAAGAGCTTTGTCTGCTCCCTGTTTTTCAAATACTCTTTTGGGAAGTAATTTAAATATCAGCAATTGAACATAAAATAGGATATTCCCTGCTAATTTTAGCGGACATCCTGATAGAACCAAAGCTCGAAGATTTGGTAAATCGTAACTGGAAAGTTCTAGTGCCAGGGCAGCACCTAAAGACAATCCAACCAAAACAAAAGGTTCTGTCTCTTGAGCTAGGTACTGATATACTCGCTTCTTGGTGTTTTGATAGCTGCTAACTCCAGAAGGAAATAACTCGATAGCCTCAGAAGGATAATCTGTCAGCAGACTCCGAACTTCTTTCCAACTCTCTGCTGACTGCCCTAACCCGTGTAAAAATATCAGTTTCACCTAGTTCTCCTCTAGGCCCAATTCATACAAGCCTCTCACTGCATTACAGCCGTAAATAGCTTCTGCTTGGGCTAAATCTGCCAAGGTCAAGACTTTTTCCTCTACCTGTCCTGTTTCCATCAAATGCTGACGATAAATTCCTGGCAAGATTCCCAGTCGGATAGGCGGTGTGTAGAGTTTCCCAGCGATTTTCAGAACCAAATTTCCGATAGAGGTTTCAAGTAGCTCTCCAGACTTATTGTGGTAAACCTTCTCTTGTTCCCCTAGGCTCAAATGCGGTCGGTGAGTCGTTTTGAAATAGGTAAAGGCTTGTCGCAAATTGGCTTTCTGAAGGCAGAGTTGGGCCTGACAAAAGCTTGTACTGAGGGGTGTTAATACTTGGCGATCGACTTCTATCTCTCCAGATTTGCTAAGGCTAATTCTCAAGCGGTAATCTTGATTAGCATCACAAGCCTGACACTCTTCCTCTATCTTTTGTTTCAGTTCTTCTGGATCAAAAGGATAAGCAAAATACCGACTAGCTTTTCTCAGTCTTTCCAAATGTTGTTCTTCAAACAACAAGTTCTTCTGGCTGATTTTCCCTGTAGTAATCAGTTTGTAACGAGCTTGTTTACGATAGAGAACAGCTGCCTTTTGATGAACCTCGCGGTATTCAGACTCCCAGGTGCTATCCCATGTAATACCTCCGCCAACTCCATAGATGGCTTTCCCTTGATACAGTTGAATAGTCCGGATAGCAACATTAAAAATCCGTCGTCCATTTGGAAGCAAAAGACCAATCGTTCCACAGTAGACTCCACGCGGTTGTGGCTCCAAGTCATTTATAATCTCCATAGTCGCAATTTTCGGAGCTCCCGTTATGGATCCGCAAGGAAAGAGAGAATGGAAGATTTCAACAAGGTCCACATCTGCTCGTAACTGACTCTTGATGGTCGAAGTCATCTGCCAAACGGTCGAATACTGTTCTACCTGACAAAGACGTTCTACATGCTCACTGCCCACTTCAGAAATACGGTTCATATCATTGCGTAAGAGGTCCACAATCATCATATTTTCAGAGCGATTTTTAGGATCCTGCTCCAACCAACTAGCCTGTTCAAGATCTTCTTGGTCAGTCACTCCACGCTGAGTCGTTCCCTTCATTGGTCGCGTAGTCAACTCACGGCCATTTTGCTCAAAAAAGAGTTCTGGACTCATGGAAATCACTGCCATCTCATCGTGTTCCACATAGGCATTGTAGCCTGCCTCCTGCTCTACCACCATACGATTGTAGATGGCAAAAGGATTGGCACTTAAGTCCTGCTTTAGTTGAACAGTATAGTTGACCTGATAGGTGTCTCCCTGCCGCAAATGATGCTGAATCTGGGCAATCGCCTTTTCATAGTCCTCTGCAGACGTCACTTCCAGCCAATTTGAAGGCAAATCAACCTCATCATAAGTCAGAGGAATAGGGGTAGTTTCTACGCTATCATGAACGGTAAAAAATAGCAGGTACTCTGCCAGTAAAGGAGCTTTATGAACTGCTAATTTCTCCTCAAAAGCAGGTGCAGCCTCGTAGCTGACATAGCCCACCACATAATAGCCTTGCTCTTGGTAACTTTCCACTTGTGCCAGCATGGCTGTTACTTCCACTAAATCTCTCGTTTTTAACTCTTTGATAGGCTGGGTGAAGGTGTATCTCTCCCCTAAAGCCCTAAAATCAATCACTGTTTTTCTATGCATATCTTAAGTATAGCACAAATTAAGAAAACCCTCATCCGCAAAGCAGATGAGAGATTTCAATTATTTAAAGATTGAAGTTTTAAAGCTGTTTGTTTGTTGAAGAAGTTTTTTGAATAATTTCTCTTTAAGTGATACAGTATTATCAAATTTAACTGATCCATTTTTAAGAGTTGCTTTATCTTTATCAACGGCAGCAGCAAATGCATTCTTCAAGTCTTCGTAACTACTGTATGTAGTACCGTCAATTGTAACAGGGTTAAATCCTGCTTTCGCTTTATCAACAACTTCTTTGAAGTATGCTTTCTTCCAATCTTCTAGAGTATTAAATTTACCATCAGAAACTTTCTTAATGATAAAGTCATCACCTAGAGTAGCATGACCTGCTTGTTTAGACTCATTTTTCAGCATGTTAGAAGCATAATTTAGGAAGCCTTTTTCATATCCAAAGTAACCCCACATACGGAAGGTGTTATGTTTGAATGACATTGCTCCTGGTGCTCCTTCACTTGTGTTACCACCATAGATACCAGCAGTGATAGGCACAGTTACATAGGCAGAGCCAAATCCAGTTGGATCATACTGACCATTACCAGGACCGTGTTTGGTCATGAAGTTTTTCTCTACTAAGTCGTTAACAGATGTTAAATTATATTCTTTTTCTTCTGCATTTAAATCTCTAACATTGTCGTATTGGTTCTTCGTATTAGCTCCACGAAGTTGCTTATCTACTTTCTTGAACCAAGCATTGTTTAGTTCTTTACTGCCTTTATCAATTACAGCTTCTCCTTCAAGATAATCAAGAAGCATAAGCGTATCATTGAAACCTTTCATGTAATGATCAATTTCAGCTCGAGAAGTAAGGTCGTTTGGATTCGTGTTATACCATTGATTTCCGTCATTTGGACGTTCGTAGGCCATGTTCAATCCTAGTGCTTTAAAGTCACCGTTTGGACTTGTTTCAGCAGGTGATTGTAACATACCTTGTGCGAACGCCTCTAGGTCAGTACCTTCACGGTGTCTTGAACCACCTAAATAAACCATACGGTCATTTACGTGAGTCGTTTCGTGAGTGAAGGCTGAGATACCAAAGTCACTAATCATATCAGTAACCATGAAGAAGACCGAATCATCCTTATAAGGGTTACCGTAAATACGAGCTACAGCTCCCATACGCCAGTCAGTAGCATGGTAGCGACCTGTTGGTCCGTATAATTCACGGATAGGTGCTACGTCTTTACCACTATTCGTATGTCCGTATTTATCTGTGCTGATTCCTTTATAGTTTTGGTTATCTAACACAGGTGTTGGTACCATGTTGTTGCTCTTAAGCAGTTGATTACGAACTTTATCTAATGATAAACGAGACCAGAAGTCTAGGTAATTTTGTTGACCTTTAGCGACTTTATTGATTTCAGCTTTGAATGCTTCGCGTTCTTCTGCAGTATTCTTACCGTATTTTTCAAAGGAACTGTAAGCCATAGTATTATATGTTGAGATTAAGAACATATGCGCATCTTTCAAGTTAAGAAGTGGTAAAATCATCTTACCGTGCATGTCGTTGTTTAATCCCTCGTAAGCTCTGTGTTTCTTATCAGCAAATTCAGGAGTTGTTGTTTTAGGTTCAACAATATATACATTATCTTTAGTAGCTTTTATGAACCAATCGTTTAAGTCTGTGTCACTTGTGAATAGACGCATATTATAGTCTAAGAAACTGTTTAACTCGCCTATACCGATAACTCCACCGATCGTTTCGCGATAAGCTTCTAAAGTTCTATCACCTTTAATGTTACTTTCTTTAGAACCAACCTTAATCAAGAAGTCTAACACACCAACATTCTTACCATAGAAGTCAGGTTTGAATAGCATTAATTCTTTAATATTAAAGTCATCGAATTTAACTCCGTAGTAACGGTTGAGGTAAGACAAACCAAGAAGAACTGCGGCCTTATTGTCATCGATTTTCTTAATCAAGGCACGTTTTGCAGCTTCATCAGTGTTAAGCTGGTGATCTTCATTTTCAACTAACTTCGTAACGAATTTATTAAGATTATCTTTAACATACTTGAAGCTTTCTTCTAAGTACAAATCTTTAATTGCATTGACTTTGTTGCCACCAGTTCTACCCAAGTGTTGGTAAATCGGGTCAGATTGCAATTCAACTGGACTTAACTTGCTTTCGATAGCGCTGATTAAATCTGAACGATCTTTAACCACCATATTTGGTGTATAAACGACTTCACCAAGCTCAGCGACACTGTATTCTTTCACTTGTTTAACTTTAGATTCTTTCGGTGAAATCGTAAAGATATCTTTTGTCTTATCAGCGTAGTGAACCAAAATATGGTCAGCATCTGTAAGGTCTGTGACAAAGTCATTGCCTTTCATCGCCGTTACAGATAACACTTCTTTCGTTAATAAGTTTGAACCTTCTGCAAGCTTGTTCCCTTGGTTGACAATCCATTCTTTGTTGTAGAACGGTTGAAGTTTTTCAACATTACGGTAAGCAAGTTCACGAGAAGCATTGTAATCTTGAGTATCCTTGTAAGTGTCAGATTTTGGTTTTACATTATTTAGTGTATCTGAAACAAGAGGATTGATAACATAATCATTAGCTGTAATTCCTAATGTTGCAATTTTCTTATCTGCTTCTTCTTGAGAAACCTCTTTAATTCTATCAGAGGTAGAGAATCTAAATGAACGCTTACCTGTACTTACATCTTTAACTATAAAGTTACGTTCTAAGGCATTGTTTGAGAAGTAACCATCATCTTCAGCGATATCTTTAGATCCATAGAATACTTCACCATTTTCAACTTTCATCATAGACACAGAGTCAGCAACTTTACCCCATGCCCAGTTTTTACTGATGAATCCACCTGTTTCAACAGGATCTTTTACTTTAATAGTTCCTTTTGTAACAGCATTACGGACAGCCCCGTATTTACCGATTCCGTTAGGGTCACCACTGTTGTCCGTTCTAGCAACAAGACCACCGATACGAGCTTTATTAGCTACCATATTAGCATCTACATAAGCTTTATCTATATTACCTTTCCAAAGCTCTCCGGCAATACCACCGAAATCCCAACCTCTGTTACCAACACCAGTAAGATTACCGATGAATGCAACATTTGTTAATTGAGCTCCCGTATCTCCTTTATTAATAATACCAGCAATTCCATCTCTTCCAAGAATGCTACCAGTTACTTTAATATTTTCAACCGTAGCATTTTTAACAGTTCTAGCAAGAGCAGAAATATTGTCAATCCAAGGCATATTAATATCAACATTAGCCAAGTTGACATCTTTAACAGAACCACCTTCAATACCACCAAATAGTTGACGAGACATATTGTGGATTGAATAACGTTGTCCGTCAACACTTGATAACTTACCTTTAAATGTACCAGGAACATACTCTTTATTTGGAGTTGGTACATTGGACGCATTTAGATCTGCACCAAGTTTAAACTCACCTGTTGGATTAGCTTGCATATCTTTTACAAGCTCGTTGAAGTTGTAGTAAACATTACCTTCTTTTAATTTTTGTTTTTCAAAGTAATGAACATACTCTTCGCTAAGTGTGTTATCAGCATTCCGTTGAATCAAATCTGGTGCTTTGGCAGTGACTTTGTATAAGGTTTTTCCGTCTTTTTCTACTTCTTCAATCTTGTCAACGGCCAGTCTTGTAACTTTGTTGTCGTGAGTTGTAACTCGTAGGTAAAGTGGAGCAACATCAGCTGGTTTTTCTGTCAGCAAACTAGTATCTGTTTCATTACCATCAGCATCCACACTCATCAAGCTTGTTTCTTTGATGTTTTTGATTTCAACTTTTTTGAGGTCAATTCTTAGAGGTTCTTCCTTCAGAACTTCTTCCTCATCACCCTCACCACGGTCATAAACCATCTTAGTTTCAAGTTTATAATCCTTGTAGTACTGCAAATCTGTCAGGGTAGTTGTCAAGTCATCAGGTGAAACATTCAAGGTTTTGACAATCTCATCACCTTTTTTCAGAGTAAGGGTAATCGATTTAATGGCTGCCTTACTTGGATTTTCTAGACTGTATTTAACATCTGAAGTACGCTTCAAATCCTTAGGTTCAACTGCTGTGATGGTCAATACTGGTTTTTCAAAACTCTTGGTACCACGTTTCAAAATTTTGTCTTGAGGTGCCTCAAGGATTTCCTCTGTAACTTTTGGAGCATCCTCTGTTTTAACTCCCTTAATGGTATTAAAGGTCTTGGTGATTTTTTTCTGGCCTTCTTTCCCTTCTTGAGCTACAACTTCTAAGCCTTTTTTCAGTTGGTCATCTTCTTTNACAACTTCCTTAAATGGAATCTTTTCAAGACTTTCTTCTACAAGGGTTCCTTCAATTGGTTTTGTCCCACGACTTACCTGTTGGTTTACAGGTTCCTTGGTAACTTCTGTGCTAGTTGAAAGAACTTGGTCAGTTTTAACACCTTCTACTGTTTTATAAGTTGTTTTAGTAACTTGACTACCTTTTTCACCATTTCTTACAACAGTTTCTTCGTCCGTATACTTGGTTGGATCCTCAGTCGTTTCAGTTTTGTAATCTAGGTCTGTAGTCGATGTTTCAACAAGGGTTCCCTCAGTTACTTTGTACTCAGGTAACTGCTCTTGTACAAGGGCTTGACCTGCTTTACCTTCTTCTTGAGTTCCTTTTACTTCGATTGGAGCTTCTGGTAATTCTGGCTGTGTTAGAGCTTGTCCTGCCTTACCTTCTTCTTGAGTTCCTTTTGCTTCTACTGGAGCCTCTGGTAATTCGGGTTGCGTTAGAGCTTGACCTTCTTTGCCTTCTTCTTGAGTCCCCTTCGTTTCAACTGGAGCCTCTGGTAAGGTTGGTTGTGTTAAAGCTTGGCCTTCTTTACCTTCCTCTTGAGTTCCTTTTGCTACTTGATGCGTTGGTTCAGCCTGTGGGGTTGGAGTTGGGGCAGGTTGCACCTCTTTCTTCGTTCCGACTGCAATGACTTGTGACACAGGATTCTGAACCACTTGGTCTTCGATGACTTCTCTAACTTCTTGACCATTAACCATTGATACTTTGGTTACAAGGCGACGCTGACCATTTACTCCAGCTGTGACGATACGAGTCTGTCCTTCTGCTAGATTAGCATCTGGGCTTGTGACTGTTTCAAACGGAATCTCCACCAACCTCTCTTCCTGTCTTGTCTGAGGCTTCTCAGAAACTGGTTTTGCTTTAACCGTAGGAGCAACCGGAGTTTGTGCCAAAGGTTTTTCAACAACAGGTTGGGGAGTGACAGCAGGTGTTTCTTGAACTACTTCTGTTTTCTCGATTTCATTTGCACTTTGCTTTTCTACTGGCAACTGAGGCTTCTCAGCTGAAGCTGGTCTTGATGGATGGAGTTCTGCTTCCTTGAAGTATCCGATGTATTCATAACCATCAATGTGGATAATCCCTTCAGCCAATCCTTCATGTGTAGAGGCCGAAATAGTTTGGTTATAAGAAAGCAATTCTTTATTTTCAAATGCGAATGTCCCATAAGGTACAAAGGTACTGGCTCCTAAAGAACCAATCAAGAGAACACCTAGAACCTCTTTGCGAACTTTTTTGGACACCAAAAAGACTGCTAGAGAAGCCGTTGCCAAGCCAAGACCTGCCAAAGCTAGTTCCTTACTTCCTGTGTAAGGAAGTTGTTGACTGTTAGTTGCCTTCTTGCGATAAACTACATAGAGAATATCTTCATCTTGAAATTCTGTTGGAACCTCATGATGAATCAGGGCTTTTTCAGACTCGGTCAATTCCTGCTCCGCCAAATAACGGTAATGAACGCTATGAGCACCACCGACTTCATTGGCTTGAACCTTATCCACTGAAAGGGTACTAGCACCAAAAAGGAAGGCCCCAATGGCTACAGGACCTACCCCAACAGTTAGCTTACGAATCGAATATTTTGTGATTTTTTCTAGTTGTTGTTTTGTTTTTTTCATTCTCACGACTTTCTGATAGAATCTTGTGGATAATGCGCACGCGCACCTCCAATTAATTTTGGACGGCTAGCAAGAGCCGTTACATGGGCATGACCAATTTCTCTCAAAAGAGGGCGAATCGGAACCTGAACATGCTTGACATGCATACCAATTGCAGTGTCTCCGATATCCAATCCAGCATGAGCCTTGATAAATTCAACCTCAACTGGATCTTGCATAAACTTGAAGGCTGCCAACTGACCTGAACCTCCTGCATGGAGAGTAGGAAGGACACTGACCATTTCCAGTCCAAACCGCTCTGCCAACTGACGTTCAACGACGAGTGCCCGATTGACATGTTCACAACCTTGAACAGCTAGATGAATTCCTTTTTCCTCTAAGATATCTAGGATGGTCTTCACAATGATTTCCCCAATTTCTTGGCTGGATTCCTTGCCAATCTGACCACCTATCACTTCACTAGAAGAAAGGCCCAAAACAAAGATAGATCCTTGCTTCAAATTGGCCTTTTCTAATACATCTTTTACAATCTGGCTTGTTTCTCTTTGAATGTATTTTTCCTTCATACTTGATACCTCTTTTGTCATTATCTATCATATCGTTTTTTCTACGTTTTAGCAAGATAGACAACCTAGAAAGCTTGCCCAATTACGCATAAAACTCCCAGAATTGACTGGGAGTTAGCTAGTTTCTATTCTATTTATGTATATTTCAACTGTCGTACCTTTTGAGGGAATAGAATCAATCTTCATTTGGTAATCTTCTCCAAAATGAAGTTTGAGCCGTTGATCAACGTTTTGAAGACCAACTCCCCCACGTTTGAGTTGACTTTGACTACTATCGCTAGCATCTTGGAAACCAACCCCATCATCCTCAATGCGGATGACTAGTCCTATCTCCTGTTTCTGGACAGAAACTCTAATATGTCCCTGACCTTCCTTCTCCTTGATACCATGGTAAAGGGCATTCTCTACAAGAGGTTGTAGGACCAGCTTAGGCAAGACTAGATGATCAAAGGCAGGATTTTCAACAATCTCGTATTCCAACTTGTCCCCATAACGTTGTTTCTGGATAAAGAGATACTGGCGAACATGGTTGATTTCGTCAGAGAGGCAAATCAAGTCCTTTCCTTGATTGAGCGCCAAGCGGAAGTAGGTAGCCAAGGACTTGGTCACCTGAACCACACGCTGACTATCTTGAAATTCAGCCATCCAGATAATAGTGTCCAAGGTGTTATAGAGGAAATGCGGATTAATCTGGCTTGATAAAGCTTGAAGTTGGTACTGACGGGTCGTTTCTTCCTGCATGCGAACATCTGCCATCAACTGATCAATCTGATCCAACATAGCATTGAACTGACGAGACACTTCTCTCAGTTCATAGGCACCAGCTTCCCTGGCACGCAGATTTTGTGTCCCAGAAGCAATTTCCAGCATGGTTTCTCTCAAATCCTTCAAAGGAGCAATCCAGCGTTTAAGACTGAACCACACCAAGCAGAGACAGGCCAGAAGAGAGGTGATACTGGCCCCAAGCAAGGTCCACATGAGTTGACTCCGAACCTGGTCTAACTTCTCCAGCGAAGACACACCAAGCACCGTCCAATCAGTTCCAGCAATCCTTTCCTGACTGACATAGGATCGGTGGTCTGGAGTATAACCCTGCCCTGTCTCAATATAGGGTTTCATGGCCTCCATTTCGCTAGATGAACTATAAACTGTATGTTGAGGATGATAAACAAATTCATGGTTTTCATTGATGATAAAGGCAAAGCCCTGCTGACCCAACTGAAGTTGATTGAGATAGGCTTCCAGAGTTTCATAAGAAATATCCAAACGAAGCACACCCAGATTAGCTCCCTTTGCATCAACAAGTTCTTGAGTGACAGAAATGACCCATTGACTATCTGATTTACGAGCTGGAGTCAAAACTGGCATGGCTCCCTGATGAATGGCCTTTTGGTACCAGTCCTCAGCCATCATATCTGAGGAGGTTTTCATTTGCACACTATCATCTGTAGAAATGACCTGACCGGATTTGGTGACCAGAACTACCGTTTTCAAGTCCTGGTCTGCCTTTAAGATGGTCAAAAATAGATCTCGAATTCCCTTGACCTTGTCTTGACTGGGATTCTCAGCATAGGTCAGGACATCTGCCTGCTGGGTCAAACTAGTCGAGGTGGTTTCTAATTTTTTGATATAAGACTGGATAAAGTGGCTAGTCTGACTGATAGTCGTTTGGCTATTGCCCTCAATAGTAGCCTCAATGGCCGAGGAACTAGATTGATAGTAGAAAGTCCCAACCAGAGCTAGGAGAATGAGAAAGACCAGAAAGATGGAAATAACCATTCTGACTAGGAGAGAAGAACGCTTCATCGGCCTTCTCCCTTCTTAAACTGACGAGGTGTCACACCTGCAATCTGTTTAAAGCGTTGGGTAAAATAGTTCATATCTTCAAAACCAACTTTCTCTGCGATCTCATAAATCTTCAGATCGGTAGTTAAAAGCAAAAGCTTGGCTTGTTTGACACGTTCTCTCACTAGGTAATCCTGAAAAGGCAGGCCCAATTCTTTCTTAATCAAAGAACTCAAATAAGTCGGACTAAAGCCTAAGTCATTTGCTAAAGACTTTAAACTAAACTGGCTATCAGCCAGATGGGACTGGATTTTCTGGGCCATGTTTCCTTCAAACTTATCGGTCAATAAATCTTGTAACTGCTCTTCTTTCTCTTCCTTATCCAACTTTTGCTTGATTTTCCCCAGCATTTCTTCGATATCCTGACGAGAAAAGGGCTTGAGTAGGTAATCATCCACACCGAGTTTTACAGCAGACAAGGCATAATCAAAATCATCGTAGCCTGTTAAAAAGACCAAATGCACCTGAGGATAGGTTTCTCGGACCAGACTGGCCAACTGAATGCCATTTAGCTGAGGCATGTTGATATCGGTTAAAATAATATCTGGCACCTGTTTTTGGATCAAGTCCCAAGCCTGCCTTCCATTTTCAGCTTGACCGATGATTTCCATATCGTAGGCTGCTACATTGACCAGCTTGGTCAATCCTTGTCTTACCAGATATTCATCTTCTACGATTAAGATTGTATAGGTCATGCTTCTCTCCTTTGTCACTTACTAGTATCAGTATAGCAAAATTCTCCTCTAACTGCTTAGGAAAGACTTCTTAATCAACATAATCTAGTAAATAAGAGTAACCTTTTTCTTCCATTTGGTCTTTGGGAATAAAGCGGATAGAGAGACTATTAATACAGTAGCGCAAGCCCCCCTTGTCCTGAGGCCCATCTGTAAAGACATGGCCAAGGTGAGAATCTCCAACTCGGCTTCGCACTTCCATGCGTGTCATATTGTAAGACTTATCTTCCTTGTAGGTGGCAACATCTGGACTGATGGGTTGGGTAAAACTAGGCCAGCCACAACCAGACTCAAACTTATCCTTTGATGAAAAGAGAGGTTCACCAGTTGCTACATCCACATAGATACCAGATTCAAATTTATCCCAGTAACGGTTTGAAAAAGCTCGTTCTGTTTGATTTTTCTGGGTAACTGCATACTCCTCAGGTGACAGGGTTTTTTTCAATTCTTCATCGCTTGGTTTGGGATATTTGCTGGCATCAATGACGGGATAGGCTGCCTGATTAACATTGATATGGCAGTAGCCATTTGGATTTTTCTTGAGATAGTCTTGATGGTAATCCTCAGCCACTACAAAATTCTTCAAGATCTCCTTTTCAACTGCTAGAGGTTGATCGTATTTCTTAGCCACCTCATCAAAGACTTGGTTAATCACCTCTAAATCCTTGTCATCTGTGTAATAAACACCAGTACGGTACTGGGTTCCCACATCATTTCCTTGTTTATTTTTGCTGGTTGGATTGATAATGCGGAAGTAATGAAGTAGGATTTCTTTTAGGGAAATTTGTTTGGCATCATAAGTAACATGAACAGTCTCCGCATGACCTGTTTGGTTAATCAATTCGTACTTGGTTGTTTCCCCTCTACCATTTGCATAGCCTGAAACGGCATCTGTCACTCCGGGAACGCGTGAGAAATATTCCTCAACTCCCCAGAAACAACCTCCAGCCAGATAAATTTCGTGCAAGTCTGCATCTTTACTCACTTCTGTTTTTTTCACTGTTTTTCCTCCTTGGCTAACTGATGCTTTCTCAATTTGCGAGCTATCTGTCTGCCCTGCATTTCGCATCAATAGAAAATAGAAACCGCTTATGGCTAGGAAAAAGATTCCTGCCAAGACAAACAATTTTACTTTATCATTCATGACCTTTCTCTACCCCATTTCTTTCAATGTCTTTAAAATCATATCCTTATCCATAAAACCTGGTTGTGTTTTGACCAGCTTACCTTCCTTGTCTATAAAGGCTTGAGTTGGGTAAGAACGGACACCATAACTTTCCAAAAGTTTTCCTGATGAATCAATTAGAACTGGAATATTTTTATAATCCAAGCCCTTGTACCAGTTCTTAAAGTCTGCTTCTGCTTGTTCCCCCTTGTGTCCTGGTGACACTACCGTCAAAACTACATAATCATCACCAGCATCCTTAGCAATTTCATCCGTATCCGGAAGACTAGCCAGACAGATAGAACACCAAGAAGCCCAGAATTTGAGATAGACTTTCTTGCCCTTGTAATCAGACAAGCGGTAGGTCTTGCCATCTACTCCCATCAATTCAAAATCAGCGACTGCTTGCCCCTTGGTGGCAGTTTGCGAACTGACTTGTTCTGTTTTCGTTTGCTCCTTCATAGTAGCTTCGTCTGACATGTTTTTAGCCGAACAAGCTGCCAAGCAACAGATTGAGCCTACTCCAAGGAGACATGTTTGCCATTTCTTCATTTCTTTTTCCTCTCTATTCAAATAATGTAGTCAAAATGGAAGCATTTCCCAAAAGCACCAAGATTCCCATCACGATAATTAGGAAACCACCCACTTTTTTGAGAGTTCCTAGATAAGGATGGAGTTTTCGGAAATGTTTCAAAACATAGCTGGAGGCTAGAGCTAAAACCAAAAATGGTAGTGCTAGACCCAGCGTATAGATTAACATGAGACCAGCTCCCTGCCAAGCACCGGAGCCACCTGAAGCCGCTAAAGCCAAAACAGAGCCAAGAACCGGCCCCACACAAGGCGTCCAAGCAAAACTAAAGGTCAACCCCAGTAAAAATGCCTGACTATAGCCCTTACCCTTTTGCCCCTGTCTCTTTAATTGTAGCCTTCTTTCCTTGTAGAGTCCCTGAAAATGTAAGACTTCCATCTGGTGCAAACCCAAAAGAATGATAACCGCACCCGTCACATACTGAAACCAAGAGGCATACAAAAGGTCTCCTAAAAAACCAGCACCATATCCCAGTAAGATAAAGATAAAAGAAATACCCGCTATAAAGGCCAAAGTTCTTAATAAACTAACAAGTGAGATTGAAAATTTCCCACTAGAAGCCTGAGCACCATCTTTATCATCCAACAAGACCCCTGCATAAACCGGTAACAAGGGTAAAATACAAGGAGAAAAGAAGGAAAGAATTCCAGCAAGAAAAACACTGATTAAAAAGATTATATTATCCATTGCCTTCCTCCATTCTTTGATTTGATAGGACTATTATAGCCCTAAAACTCCAGAAAAAACAGGGACAATGATAGGGAAAAATAGGAATTTAATCAGGTTATGTAAAAAATGGTTCAAAAAAAGCCAGACAAGGTCTGACTTTGATGGAAACTGAAAAGAAACTTCACTAGTCTTCCCTACTTATCTGATAATAAATAAGGTCCGCAAAATAGCCTTTTCTCTCCACACCATTGGCAATAGTTTTTAGATAGGACATTCCAGCCTTCTCCATGACACGACCTGAAGCTGGATTGAGACTGGCATATCGAGCTCTAACTTTTTGAAAACCTGCTTGAGTAAAACAGAAGTCCAAGACAGCTTTCAAGGCTTCTGTCATAATCCCATGTCCCCAGTAAACCTTGCCTAGTACATAGCCAATTTCACAAGAAGAATTGTTCTCATCTATTGCAACGATGCTGATATCTCCTATAACTTTCTCCGGATTTTCTTTGAGACAAATAGCCCATTTGTAATAGTTGGGATTGGTATAGGATGCAACCCAGTTACGAATCGAGTTTCGAGTCACCTCGACATCAGAATGAGGATCCCAGGTGACATAGGTCAGATTCTCAGCGGATGAAGCCCAATTCTGAAACATGGCTTCTGCATCACTTTCTACAAATCTTCGCAAGATTAAACGTTCTGTCTGTAACATTTTCGTTCCGATTGCTTTCATGATGCTGCCTCGCTTTCTGATATATGATTTCTATTCAATCTCCATTTAGATTTGCTTTGCTTTTTAATTTCAAGGTAATAAGCTAAAAAGGTCCACCTGACCTTCCTCGCTTACTTGTTTCCATGCTCGGGGTAAACCCTTGACGCAGTCGCTGTCTGGTTTGAAATGCGCTCTAGCAAGCTTTTTCAAACATAGTCATCGTTGCGGGGGTGAGACGACGAAATCGAACTCTGTGAGTTACCGAACCTTCTCTCACTTTCTTATTTCAAGGTGAGAAGCTGAAAACCTCCACTGGAGGTTTTCACTCCCAAAAGTCATCAAAGACAGTGATGGGTAGGTGGCGTTTATGTTGGCCCTTGTGCCACCAGTTTTCAATGATCGCTTGAGCTTCTGGGCTGATTGTTTTGCCTTCTAGGTAGTCGTCAATCTCTTCATAAGTGACTCCGAGCGCCACTTCATCAGCTAGACCTGGTTTGTCTTCCTCTAAGTCTGCTGTTGGGATTTTTTCATAAAGGGCTGGGTCTGCACCAAGTTCCTTCAAGAGTTGTTTTCCTTGATGCTTATTGAGGCGGTAAAGAGGGAGAATATCCGCACCACCGTCACCAAACTTGGTAAAAAAGCCTGTGATATTTTCCGCAGCGTGGTCTGTTCCAATGACCGCTCCGCTATGGGAACCAGCAAGGGCATACTGAGCAATCATACGGCAACGAGCCTTAATATTGCCCTTGTTGAAGTCTGAAACAGGACTACCTGTCGCTTCAACTGCTGCCGTCATGGCGTCAGCTGATTCCTTGATATTCACAACCAAGCTGACATCTGGCTGGATGAATGCTAGGGCTTTTTGAGCATCTGCTTCATCGGCTTGTACTCCATAAGGCAGGCGGACAGCGATAAATTTGTAGCTATCATTCCCTGTCTCTGCTCGCAGTTCTTCCATGGCCAGTTGAGCCAATCGTCCTGCTAAAGTCGAGTCCTGCCCTCCAGAAATCCCTAGTACAAAGGTTTTTAGGAAGTGATGTTTTTTCAGGTATCTTTTTAAGAAATCAATAGAACGACGGATTTCTTCCTGGGCATCAATCACCGGTTTGACACCCAGCTCTTGGATAATCGTTTCTTGCAAACTCATTCTTCTTCTCCTTCACCAAGAGCTTTCTTGCGCATTTTGTCAATCAAGTCCATCTTGTCTTGCCATACATCACGCGCCAAATCCACTGGATAGTGTTGCGGATTGAGCACGCGCTTATACTCATCCCAAAGCTTGTCAAATTCCTTACGAGCATAAGCCTGAATCTCAGTCAAGCTAGGCAGGTTGTAAATCAATTTCCCGTCTTTGAAGATATCCACCAAGAGAGGCACGGCATCAAAATTACGAACAGTCTTCTTGATGTAAGTATAGGTCGGATGGAACATCTTGATTTCTGTCATGTCGCTCACATCCACACCATCATAAGTGATATAGTCTCCTTCTGACTTGCCTTTTTCACGACTGGTAATCCGCCACACTTGCTTCTTACCTGGCGTAGACACTTTTTCCGCATTATTAGACAGCTTAATGGTATTGCGCATGTTACCATTTTCATCTTCAATCGCAACAATCTTGTAAACTGCCCCAAGAGCTGGTTGGTCATAGGCTGTAATCAGCTTGGTACCCACACCCCAGACATCAATCTTAGCCTTTTGCATCTTGAGGTTTAGGATAGTATTTTCGTCCAAATCATTAGAAGCATAAATCTTAGCCTCTGTATATCCAGCCTCGTCCAGTTGCTGACGAACTTTCTTGGAAATGTAGGCAATATCCCCAGAGTCAATCCGCACACCCATAAAGTTAATCTGGTCACCCAGCTCACGAGCCACCTGAATGGCAGCGGGTACTCCAATGCGAAGGGTGTCATAGGTATCTACAAGAAAGACACAGTTTTTGTGGGTCGCAGCGTAAGCCTTGAAGGCCTCATAGTCGTTACCATAAACCTGTACCAAGGCATGGGCATGGGTCCCCAAAACAGGAATATTAAAGAGTTTACCAGCACGCACGTTGCTAGTTCCATTGGCTCCACCAATCACCGCTGCGCGTGTTCCCCAGATGGCCGCATCCATTTCTTGAGCCCGACGTGTCCCAAACTCCATCAAGGGTTCATCTTCTATAACCGAACGAATACGAGCTGCCTTAGTCGCCACTAAGGTCTGGTAGTTGACGATGTTCAAAAGAGCCGTTTCGACCAACTGACATTGAGCTAGAGGGCCTTCCACCTGCACAATCGGTTCATTAGCAAAAACCAAGTCCCCTTCTTGGGCAGAACGAAGCGTCAACTCCAACTTGAAATTGCGGAGATAGTCCAAGAATGCCCCATGATAGCCTAGCGACTCCAAATAGGCAATATCACTATCTGAAAAACGCAGGTCTTCAAGATAATTCACAATTCTTTCCAAACCTGCAAAAACTGCATATCCATTTTTAAAAGGCTGTTGGCGGAAATAAACCTCAAAGACCGCCTTTTTATTGTGAATCCCTTGGTCAAAGTAAACCTGCATCATGTTAATCTGGTACAAGTCCGTGTGCAATGTCAAACTATCATCTGGATACATACTTTTCCTACTTCCTTAACTAGAAACCAATGAAAAATTTCAAGAACTTTCATGTGTTCCAATAAATTAGTACTATTATAACACATTTTAGCTGGATTGAGAAAAGAGTAACAAGCTATTCACCACTCTCCAGTTCATCCATATCTTGCTCAAATTTTTTCTGAGCCCATTCACCATAGCTCTTCAGACCGAGATTGCCTATAAAAACCCAAGGAAGGTAAATGACATAAGTAATCGCCCAAGCAGACAGGTATTTAATGTTCAAAGGATTGTGCTGATAAATTTCTATGTTGAATTGATAATTCTGCAACATCAAAAGAGCCGTAATAGCCAAGGTTAGGAAAAAACAACCCAAAATCGTAAAATGAAAACGACTATAGTAGGTCACTCCCAGATAACGGGCACGATTGAAAAAGAAGAAAATTCCTACTATCAGAGTATAGACTAGAAAATTCGGATTAAAAAGAGAGGGAGCTAATACAGCCACCAAATAGCTTAGAAGCACAAGCCCAATGAAGAGGGTAAAGGATTCCGCTCCAGCTTTATTGATTAGTTGTTCTTCTCTTTCATCAAGTAATTGATAATGAATGAATTTATTTACCATCTTCTTCCTCCCAAAATAGTTGGTCTAGGGTTTTCCCTAAACATCTGCAAATGGACTGGCAGAGCGAGAGACTGGGATTATATTTTCCCGCCTCTATCAAACCAATAGTCTGGCGCGTCACCCCGACAGCATCTGCTAGTTGACCTTGAGTTAAATCAAGCTCTACCCGAGCTAATTTTAATTTTAAATTTTTAGCCACCTGCGTCCTCCTTATAGTTTTAATACTCATCTACTCTTAAAAAATCCAAAACCAACACAAGCTGTCAGCTATTTATTATAACCTCATTAATTAGCACTCCAATATTATCTTCAGCCTAAAATCAGTATGTTGGATTGTTTGAAATAAACTTCCTAGTTTGCTATTTGATTTTTTGTTTAGTATTAGCTTTAGTAGGGTCTTTTAAACGAGTTTTGATTGATTGTATTTCTTATTTTGTTGATTTCATATCACTATTATATAATGCTTTTGGAAATGAGTCTAGCATAAGACAAAAACGTGTACACTGCAAGAGCAAGGGCATAGCAAGATGACTGATTTTTTTACTAGATTTTAAGTCTGCAAAATAATACTAAACGAAACTAAAATGAATACTCCTTGCTTTTCTTAAGAGTGAAAAAATACAATAAAATGATTGTAGTGATTACCACAAGATACTGACTAATAGACATCGTATTTGAAGCAACAAATACAGGTAAGGAATAAAAAGGAAGAAGTTCAATTGCTTTGATAAACAAATCATTACTAGTATTCATCATAATCGTATTTAATATATTAGGGATAAATAGTAGTAAAGCTACTAAAATACCAAATACCAAGCCACTTTTCAATTTGTATAAATAGAAAGTGTAAGATAATAGAAAATANAATAGGACTAACAAAATTGTATTGACTACAATGGCTACTATAAAATCTAATCCTAAATCACCTGGAACACCCAATTTACTTACGATGACTAGTAGCACAATGCCATTCAAAGCATAAATAATGGAAACTGAGATGGCATATAGAAAATTAGACAAGACGTAAATCATCCGATTCTTCTGTTGATTATAAAACAAACTTATCGTATTGTGGGAAAAATCTCTACTAATGACTCGATTAGCATGTATAACAGCCATTAACATACCGAGCATAGCATAAAAGTTTGAAATATGCTTAATACCAAGCGATGTCCCTTGAGTCTTTAGAATAAAGAATGTAACCAATATCGGCGGTATAAACGAGATAATCAAACCGAGATATATTACGCCTGATGAATATAAATCCCTTATATTTTCCTTAAGAAAATTCAATTTATTTAATTTCATGATTATAACCTTCCTTTATTTTGAACGATTTAGATAAATATCTTTAATCGTCTCTTTTTTAGTTTCAAAATCAACTACTTTAATAGAGTTTTCGTTAAAAAATTTAAAAAGCTCACTACTTTGAATATTCCCAGACATAGTAATTCTCAGTCCCTCTTCCTGAACAATATCTCCAAATTCTTGTTTGGTAATGAAAATGTCTCTATCTGTAGCTGATGAAAAAGCTATCTCAAACAAGCAATTATGACTATCTTTTCCTACTTTTTGGAATGTCAAAAGCCCGTTCTCCAAGAAAAGGACCCTCTCACAAATTTCTTCAATATCTTCTAATTTATNACTCGATATTAAAATTCCCACGTTTTCATGTAAAGCTAAATTTTTTAGAACCGCTAAAACTATTTGTGACGATTCAATATCTAAACCATTAGTCGGCTCATCTAAAATTAACACATCAGGTTCTGTAACGAGGGTTAAAAGTAAAGCTAATTTTTGTTTTGTACCCAAAGAATAGGTCTTTACTTTTTTATTAATAGACTGAGTCAAATCTAACTCTTGAATCAAACTTCCAAATCTTTCTTGATTGTAGTCAACATCATATAAATTTGACAAATACTTTAAATTCTCTAAACCTGTTTTAGATAAAAATAATTTTGGTTCTTCGATTAAATACCCAACATTATCACTACTTATAATATTCCCTGAAGTCGGTTGATTATTCTGAACAAGAATTTTCATCAATGTACTCTTGCCAACTCCGTTTCTCCCTACTAGACCAACAATTTCACCCTTATTAAGTTCAAAATTTATATCTTTGAGAATGATTGAATGACCATAATTTTTACTTACATTTATAACTTCCATTTTTTATTCCTCCATTAATATTCTCGGTTTTCTCTTTGATTCTCATTAATTTTAAAAAGTTGCGCCTCTTTTCAACATTATTATATCATATATCTAACTTAATGCAATATATAAATGTCATTTTGTAAAATTTTATTAACAAAAAACCTCTACCACCTAAATGATAGAGAGTTTTCTGCTTATTCAATTTTTTTCAAAAAATCGACGGCATCGTAAGATTTCACATCTAATGTCTCAGCTGCGATTGCATTGTCCTCAATATCACCTAGACAGACACAATTTGTAGGATTTAACTGGTATTTATCGAGAATCCCCTTCATACTTATGTCAAGAACCCCTCTTTTATTTATGCTTTCATATTCACCTTACAGATTCTTTTGGTAATAAAATCTTTGTCCTGTGTAGGGATAGTCTTGTAAGGTAAAAACTTCCTTGTATCCATGCATTTTATAAAAATTTGGAGCTTGAAACTGGTAAGTATTGACAAAAGCAAAACGACAGTTTCGATTCTTAGCTTCAGTTTCTGCTTGCTGCAATAGTTTTGAACCGATTCCTTGCCCTCTCAGTTCCTCTTTTACAAATAAATACTCGATTTCTAGCCAATTTCCAAAAGTCTCTGCTATCAAACCTGCAAGGAGATTTCCCTTTTCATCTTCGACATAAAGATTAAGTGGCTCACTTTCAGCTTCTTCTCTTTTTGAACGGTTATAAACACGAATCAGATTCCCTATTTCGTGCGCCTTCTGAGACTCCTTGTTTTCCAATCTAAAGTACATCTAAACCTCCTTAAACACTGTTACAGCTTGATTATAATCTTATTTCAATAGACTGTCAAACTAGCAAAAACCCACCAACCTGAGTTGATGAGTCTTTAATCTATTTTCTAAATTTCCACTGGCTATAAATACCAAAACCGATAATCCAGATAGCTGAACCAATTGCTCCTACAAATGTAGACTCTTGTAAAAAGAGGGTTACAAAGACAAAGGCAAAGAAGAGCATGGTTAAAGGATTTAGGAAACGATAATGGGGCATGAGATAGCCATCCGCCATAAAGTCTGGTGACTTGCGGTATTTAAGGTGAGCCACCATAATCAAGATATAAATAGCGATATAGACACCTGATGATGATGCTGTAATCAAGGCAAAGGCATCCGAAACACCTGGCAAGACGTTGATAAAGGCTGCTAGGGCAATCAAGATTGCTGAAGCGATGATGGCATTTTGTGGCACATTGTGGCGAGAAAGAGTATCCGCCTTAATCGCCTTTAAGAATGGATTTGGTGAATCATGGGCAATCTGGTACAAATGACGACCTGTTGAATAAAGGGTTGAGTTAAGAGCAGATGCTGCTGAGGTCAAAACGACGAAGTTAATCAAGGCTGCCGCCCACTTGATACCTGCCAATTCAAACACCGTAACAAAGGGAGAATCAGCCGATGCAAGTTCACGCCAAGGAATAATGGACATAATGGCCAAGAGAGCTCCACCATAGAAAAAGACGATACGCAAAGGAATTTCCTTAACGGCTTTTGGCAATACCTGACGAGGATTCTTCGTTTCAGAAGTTGTCACCCCGATAAACTCAATCATCAGATAGGCAAAGAATACCATCTGAAAAGCCATAACAAAACTCATTATACCATTAGGAAAAAGCGAGAATTGATTCGTAATATTGGACAAGCTAGCCATACCATGTGGTGTCTCAAAACCAGTTAAAACCATAAAAACACCAGTAGCAATCATAGCTAAAATAGCCACAATCTTGACCATAGCAAACCAAAATTCAACTTCTCCAAATAACTTAACTGCTATCAGATTCACCAAGGCTAGAATGGTCAAAAATCCAATCTCAATCATCCAACTTGGCCAGCTAGGGAACCAAAACTGAACATAGTGAGAGATCGCAGTGATTTCCGCCATACCGATAAAGACAACGGATAACCAGTAAGACCAAACTGAGAAGTAGCCCCAGCCCTTACCCAAATGGCGCGTGATAAAGTTGATAAAGGTATGTTGCTCAGGGTCTTGGTAGAGCATTTCCCCAACCGCACGCATCATGAGGAACATGAAAGCCCCAGTAATCATATAAATCAGTACAATGGAAGGACCTGTTAGGCTGATAGAGCGCCCCGCTCCCAAAAAGAGTCCTGTTCCGATTGTTCCAGCAATGGCCATAACCTGCACGTGACGATTGGTCAGACCACGCTCCATCTTATTTTTTTTCTTCTTTGAACTCATATAGTCTCCAATTCAATTTAAAATGGAAAAAGGAGTGAGTGAAGCGCACAGCCTCCCCACTCCTTTTTCTTTTTTTAGGCTGTTTTTTCAACCTTCAAGATTTTTACATCATAGCTACCAACAGGTGTTTCAATGGTTGCTGTGTCACCTGTTTTCTTGCCAATCAAGGCTTGTCCAATTGGGCTTTCATTTGAAACCTTACCTGCAAAGGCATCTGCACCCGCTGAACCTACAATAATATAAACTTCTTCCTCGTCCTCACCAATTTCTTGGATAGTGACCGTTTTACCAATCGCCACTTCATCATCCGCAACTGAGTCGCTATTAACGATTTCAGCATAACGGATTTTTGTTTCCAAGCTAGAGATTTGTCCTTCGACAAAGGCTTGTTCATCCTTAGCTGCTTCGTACTCACTGTTTTCTGAAAGGTCACCGTACGAACGAGCAATCTTAATGCGTTCAATGACTTCTGGACGACGAACCAATTTTAATTCTTCTAATTCTTTTTCAAGTTTTTCCTTTTCCTCAAGGGTCATAGGATATATTTTTTCTGACATTTTTCTCAACTTTCTTTCGATAGTATTGAATCTCTATCTGAGATTACCATTTTTGTAGCCTTAATTTGAGCCACCATTTTGAGCAAGCTTGCTATTAACGTGTTCAGCTACATTACGATCATGTTCTTCCTGAGTAACAGCGTAATAAACTTTTCCATCTGTTACATTAGCCACAAAGTAGAGGTTCTCACTCTTTGTTTGGTTGATACTTGCTTCAATCGCATCCTGACTTGGGCTATCTACTGGGCCAGGCATAAGGCCAAGATTTGTATAAACATTGTATGGTGAATTAATCGATGTATCAATTCCAGCATCATCAGCTAGGCTAATCTTTTGGCCAAGTTTTCCTTGAGCATACAAGATTGCAATATTACTTTGTAAAGGTATTCCTAAATTTAAACGATTGTAAAAAACACCTGCAATTAACTTACGATCTTCAGTCTTAGCACCTTCTTTTTCAACAAGAGAAGCAATTGTTAGCAATTCATTAACTGTCAAGTTTTTAGATTTAATGGTACTGTAATGAGGTGCCAAAGTCTTGTCCATAGCTGCCAACATCTCATCAATCAAGCTATCAAGAGTTGTGCTTTCCTTGATAGAGTAAGTCGCTGGGAAGAGGAAACCTTCTAAACGATAGCGGACTCCACTTTCTTTTTTGGGCAAGCTTTCGAGTAGGTTTGGATATTTAGCAATTTCTTGGCTGATAAAGTTGTCATCTTGAACTTTAGCCAAGAAAGCATCAGCAGTTAAAGGCTCTTTAAATTCACCTTTTAATTGACCTACAGTTTGGGCGATTTGCTCAATTGTATATCCTTCTGGAATGGTCAAATCTGCAAGTGACGGTTCTTGAGGCTCAGCTGTACCACCTTTTTGTAGTTCCTTGATGATATCCTCTGTACTCATGCTCTTTTGCAAATTGTAATATCCAGCCTTCAAATCTGAATAATTCTTATATTTTGCATAGAAAGCAAAAATCACACCGTGTTTAATCACACCAGAATGCTCAAGAATTGATCCGATTTCTTGGACATTTGATCCCTCTGGGATTTGAACCGTTACATATTCCTTAGAATTTGCATCAACTGGTAATAAAGATGATTGAACATACTGGTAACCGAAGTAACCACCTGCCGAAATCAAGGCAAGAAAAACCAATAAAGAAATGAAGAAAGCCTTCAAATGTGATTTTTTCTTGACTGGTTTGACTGTCTCACGACGACTACGACGTGGCATGTCACTTACGATATCTACTGTTTCTGTAGCAGGTACCGATGTTTCTGAACCTACTTGGTCTTCTGTTTTCTCTGCTGTCTTATAGGAAACTGCTACTCTTGTTGGGGTTGTATTGAAATCTTTTTCAGGACGAACGGCTTCTGGTCCCGGAATCGGTCTTGATGGACTTTCTTCAGCTGGTGAAGCTGGCACATCTTGACTAGGATAACTAGGAACGATTGAAGCTTCTTCCCTTACTTCCTCTGCTGGGGATGCAGGCACGTCTTCATTGGGATGTCGTGAAACACGTGGTGCATTCTCTATAATTTTTTCAACAGCTGACAGGGATGCATTCATCACATCTTCATCAGCAATTTTTGTGTCAGGGACAGAGAAAGCTGATTTTTTTTCAGCAAGCTCAGTGGCCTCTTGGCGAATCCCTTCATAACGTTTTACTTTTTCTAGATCACGTAAAATTTGCTCTTTAAAGCTTAATTTTTCGTCTTCTCTTGGCTTTTCACTCAAAAGTTTATCCTCCTCGTTGACAATCCATAATATTATATCTTAAAAACGAAAGAAAAGCAACCTAGCATGCTATTCTGGCTTATTTTTTAGCTTCCCAGACCATATCATACCAAGTTTCGCCTGCAAAGGTTGACTGGGACAGACCTTCATTGACAAATCCATGCTTTGCATAGTAAGCGATGAGATAGTCATGACAGGTTAGGTTAATACCTTCTCTTTCGTGTTCAAGAGCCAGTTCTTTCAAGGCTGTTAGTAATTTCTGACCAAGTCCTAGGCCCTGTGCCTCTTTGGCAATAGAGAGACAGGTTACAGAGATATAGCCACCAGACTCATGACTATAATCTTCTATTTCTTCTGTAAAAGACTGATCTAGCAGATGGCGGTGGGGGGCAACTGGCCCTTCTATATAACCCATGATTCTGCCTTCTTTTTCTGCAACCAGAAAAGAAGTCTGAATTTCTCGCAAATGCGCTTCAAAAACAGATCGAGGAATGGCTTCTTCTACTGAGAAATTCTCTAGTTCAATCTCGACAATCCGATCCAAATCTTCTAATTTTGCTTGTCTGATTTTCATTGTGCCTCCAGATAAAAGGGATTAAACCAAATCATACTAAAATCTTGACTAGCTACATAAAGCGAAGTTGCTTCTTCATCAATAAAACCGTTCATTTCAAAGTAGGAAAGCAACTCATCAGGACTCTCCAAACGAATAGCTTTGTAATCCAGCTCAACTGCCACCTCTTTCAAGGCTGCAAGAAGAAGTGTTCCCAAGCCCTGTCTCTGATGGTCAGCCTCGATGACTAAAGAGTGTATTTTTAGACACTGCGGATTGTGTGGGTAAGGACCACCTAGGACATAGCCCAGAAGCTGATTTTCATCCCTAGCTAGAAGAAAGGTATCCGCAGACTTACGGATACTTTCTTCTAGAATATGGGAAGGTTGCTGCTTTTCAGATAAAAAAGATGAAGTTTGAAGTGCCTCTATCTCAGCCAAATCAGACTTACTTGCCTGAATAATCTTAATTGGAATTTCCATGAGAACATCCTATTGAACATTGCTTGTTAAGTTAGACAAGAGACGTTCAAATGAGTATTCATAGGTTTGGATGTCTCCTGCTCCCATAAAGACATAAACAGCATTGTCATGGTCTAGGAGTGGAGAAACATTTTCAACAGTGATGACTTGGTGTTTCTTGTTGATTTTATTAGCTAGGTCTTCTACCTTGACATCACCATGGTCTACTTCACGCGCAGAACCATAGATTTGTGCTAGATAAACCGCATCCGCTTGGTTCAAAGCGTGGGCAAAGTCATCCAACAAAGCGATTGTTCTTGTAAAAGTATGCGGTTGGAAGATTGCGACGATTTCCTTGCTTGGGTATTTTTGACGAGCAGCATCCAAGGTTGCAATGATTTCTGTTGGATGGTGGGCAAAGTCATCGATAATCACCGTGTCATTGACAATTTTTTCAGTGAAACGACGCTTAACACCAGCAAATGTTTTCAAGTGTTCACGTACCAAGTTCAAATCAAAGCCTGCTGTGTAAAGCAATCCAATCACTGCTGTCGCATTCATGATATTGTGACGACCAAAGGTTGGAATATGGAATTGCCCCAATTCTTGACCACGGAAATGAACGGTAAAGGTCGAACCAGTTGTTGAACGAAGAAGATCACTAGCTACAAAGTCATTCCCCTCAGCTTCAAAACTGTAATAATAGATTGGCGCATCAGACGTAATTTTACGCAATTCTACATCTTCACCGTAGACAAAAAGACCCTTGGTAATTTGTTTAGCATAGTCGTTAAAGGCATTGAAAACATCCTCTAGACTTGTGAAATAGTCTGGATGGTCAAAGTCAATGTTGGTGATAATAGAGTATTCTGGGTGGTAAGGCATAAAATGGCGCTCATATTCGTCAGATTCAAAGACAAAATATTTTGCATTGGCTGAACCACGACCTGTCCCATCTCCAATCAAGAAGCTAGTATCTGTGATATGAGACAAGACATGAGACAACATACCTGTCGTTGAAGTTTTTCCGTGAGCTCCAGCAACTCCCATGCTGACAAAATCGCGCATAAAGCTACCTAGGAATTCATGGTAACGTTTGTAGCTGATGCCATTTTTGTCCGCATAGGCAATTTCGACGTTGTTATCTGGACGAAAGGCATTTCCAGCGATAATTTCCATATCTCCATCTAGATTCTTTTCATCAAAAGGAAGAATGGTAATCCCTGCCTGCTCAAGACCGCGTTGAGTGAAGTAATACTTTTCAACATCAGATCCCTGTACCTTGTGTCCCATTTGGTGCAACATCAAGGCCAAGGCACTCATCCCTGATCCCTTAATTCCGATAAAATGATATGTCTTTGACATGTTTTCTCCCCTATTCCGTAATTCTTGTCAGATTCAACTCTTGGGCAACCTGACGTTCTTGTTCTTTTTGTTGATTCTTTTTATTGTAGATTTGGCTCTTCTTCAAAAAATCATAGTTGTTTTTCTTTGGACCTGCAGTTTCTGTTTTCTCTGTTTGAGTAGAAATATGGCTCACTTCTTCCGCCAAGATATAATGAGACTGGGTCAATTTTTGACTGTATTTGACAAATTCACCAGGATTTTCCTTTTGGAAAGGCGCTGTCGGTTGATTGCCCTGTCTAACTGGACTTGGCTGAGTATGGCGTCTTGTAGGAGTGATGTCCTTGGTCAGATAGCTTGCTGAGCGTTTCTTTTTCAAGTCCGCACGCGCTTCTTCGCGTGCCACCTCCGCATAGCTCTTTCCTTCTTTCTTAACCCCTAAACCAGCCTTCTTAGGTTTCTCTACTTGCTTTTCAACCGGTTTGACTGGTTTTTCTTCAGTAATAGGAGCCCACTCCAGATAATTCTTATCACGGTATTCTCCCTTGATATTACTGATAAAGTCAGATTCATCATAGAGGTCCATGACTGGCATCTCAGTCAACATGACCTCATCATCTGACACCAATGGAAATCGTTCTTCTCTCATTTTCTATTTCCTTTCAACACTTCATTATAGCGTATTGTCTTGATTTTTCAAGTGCTGGCTTCAGAAATCCCCAAAATTTCTCTAATTTCTGCTAGGGTCAGACTGCCACGCGACTCTGTTCCGTCCAATACTTGTGACACCAGATGTTTCTTTTGTTCTTGGAGTTCCTGAATTTTTTCTTCAATGGTTCCCCTGGTCACTAAGCGATAGACCTCAACCGTTTCTTCCTGCCCCATACGATGGGCACGGCCAATGGCTTGCGCTTCCACCGCAGGATTCCACCAAAGGTCAACCAAAATAACCGTATCAGCACCTGTCAGATTCAGACCGACACCACCAGCCTTGAGGGAAATCAGAAAGGCATCTCTTTCTCCTTGGTTAAAGGCCTTGGTCATGTCTTGTCTTTCCTTGGCTGGGGTTGAACCCGTAATTTTAAAGGAAGTCAAGCCCAAGTCTGGCAGTTCTTGTTCAATTTTTTCCAACATTCCCTTGAACTGTGAGAAAATCAAGACACGGTGTCCACCATCTGCCACCTGTACCAGCAGGTCTCGAAGGCTATCCAGTTTGCCACTGGCTCCCTGATAATCTTCCATAAAGAGGGCAGGAGTGTCACAGATTTGGCGCAAGCGCATCAGACCAGATAAGATTTCCACTCGACTTCGCTGAAATTCCTGATCTGAAACTTGAGCCAGACGGTCCCGCATCTGTTGCAACTGAGCTAGATAGATAGCCTTTTGCTGGTCTTCCAGTTCATTCTTATAAACTACTTCAATCAAGTCTGGCAATTCATTCAGAACTTCTTCTTTCTTGCGCCGCATGACGAAAGGTTTGATAAACTGAGCCACGCGCTCAGCTGGCAATTTCATAAATTCTTTCTTGCTTGGCAAGAGTCCTGGCATGACGATTTGGAAAATAGACCACAACTCACCTAAATGATTTTCAATAGGAGTTCCTGACAAGGCAAAGACCGACGGCACCACAAATTGTCTCAAGGTCTGGGCAATCTTGGTCTGGGCATTTTTCATGACCTGAGCTTCATCCAAGAAAAGGAAGTCAAAGGCCATCCCCTGATAAAGTTCACTGTCCTGACGGAAGGTGGCATAACTCGTCACATAGATTTGATGGCTCTCAGCAAGAATCTCTTCACGACTAGCTTTCAAACCATGAACGACAGCCACATCCAACTGTGGGGCAAATTTCTGAAATTCATCTGCCCAGTTGTAGATCAAACCAGACGGAGCTAAAATCAAGACTCGACTTTCTTTTGTCACTTGACTGGTCAAAAAAGCAATGGTCTGAAGGGTTTTCCCCAATCCCATATCATCAGCCAAAATCCCACCAAAACCATAATGATGGAGCATTTGCAGCCAGCCGATTCCCTTTTCCTGATAATCTCGCAAGTCAGCCTGAACCTGAGTTGCTTGCAAAGGAAAGTCCTCTGGATGCGTCAAATCGTGGGCCAGATTCTGGAATTCTTGTGAAAAAGAAACACGGTCTCGCCCTTCAAAGAGATGAGCTAAACTGTAGGCCAAGGATTTCCGAGCCTGCAAGGAGCCATCTTTTAGTTCAAATTGCCCCAGTTCTTGTAAATTTTGGCGAATTTTCTTGGTTTCTTCATCGAAAAAATAAACTTGATTGGACGAATCAATGTAAAAATCTTGATTGTCAACCAAGGCCTGCATGGCTTGGTCAATTTCCTCCTGGGCAATATCTTGAAAATCAAACTGGATTTCCAAGAGACCTCCCTTGGAAGCAATCTGCACTTGAGGACTCGCTAGGTTATAGAGTTCTTCTAACTTGTCTGATAGGTCAACATCCCCGAGTTCTTCAAAAACCGGAATGATATCATGGAAGAAATGATAGACAGACTCTGCTTTTAAGGCCTGACGCCAAGATTGAAAGTCTGCTTCAAAACCTGCAGCCAGACAGACTTGGAAAATTCTTTCTTCTAAGTCCGCGTCACTCGAAAAGGGCAATTCTTCTAGCTCTTGTCGGCTAGATACCTGTCTATCCCCATAGTCAAACTGGATTTCTAAACGAATCCGATTGTCTTCTTCCCTGTCAAAGTAAAACGATGGAGAAAACGTTTTGATTTGTAAGCGTTCTGGAGCTGAGACAGTCCCCATCTGGTTAAAAAGAGTCAGACAAGAAGCCAACTTATCGCGATCACTGCTATCAAATTGCAGGTATTTCTTCCCATGTTGATCCAAAGGTAGCGCTTTGACTTCCTTGAGAAGGCGCATCTGCTGGTCTCTTAGAAAATAAACCTGTCCTTTATGGAAAAGCACAGCTCCCTGATAAAAGACATTGACCCTTGGACTCTCACTGATTTCCATTTCAAAATAGTCCGAGTATTCTGTTACTGTAAAGGCAAAGAGATTGGCACCAGCATGCATATCCTGAAAAAGTAGGGTCTGGTAGCTATCCACTTGGTGGTCAAATTGAAAATGGGGCAAGGTCATCAGTAAATTCACACCCTGCTCAAAAAATGTCAGAGGGAAAAAGAGATGCCTACCTTGGTTTTGGAAAAAGAGCTCTGGAGCCTGTCCTTCCTCCATCAGTCCACGCAAGAAAGTCAGAAGTTCTTGGCTGGCCTCATCAAAGGATTCCCAAGAAAGAGACTCCTCATAAATCTTGCCAATCATATAGGATTTTCTCTTCTCGACGGCTTTTAAAAAGAGTGGAATATCCCGAATAACATAGTATTTTTGGCTATTGATTTGCCCGATTCTCAGGGTCCACAAGATATGATTGGTTCCTGCTTCCACTTGACCCACAGCCGATAATTCATAGGCTCGTTCTGATTTTGGAGATAAGATTCGGTCCAAAAACTTGCCACCCAAGGTCACCTTGGTTTCAACGGCCTCTTTTTCTTCATGACCTTCTTCCAGACTCTGCAAGATTTCCTGACCCCGCTCATCATTTTTCAAAAAATGCTCCAGCGCCGCCAAATGCACACAGTAGCCTCTCTTTTGGAAAAAATCGCAGGCGCAAAAAACCAAATCATCCTCTAAACTATAGCGCAGTTCTTCTTCTGCAACGCGAGCGTAGAGCCGATTGTTCTTTTCCTTGATGATGTCAACCTTACCAGTTTCATAAAGGGCAACGCCTTCGATACGGACCTTCCCCGGAATCAATTTAGCCATATTTTTACCTTTACCTTATCTTTTTATTATACCATATTTTCGCCTATGAAAATAGCCTTCTAGGAAGACTTTTCTCCTAGAAGGCTGGATTTTTAACGTTTGGCAAAAGTCGTCACAATCCGCTGACACACTTCTTGCAGTAGAGATTTAGGCATAGCTACATTGAGGCGGGCATGGAGACTTCCTTCCTCTCCAAAATCCAAACCACGGTTAAGGATAACCTTGGCTTCATTTCTCAAAAGCTCTTGTAATTTTTCATCAGTCAAGTCATAGGCTGAAAAATCAAGCCAAATCAAGTAGGTCCCTTGCGGTTTCATGACCTTGATTTTAGTCTCTTTACCAAATAAATCCACCACATAATTGATGTGGTCTTCAAAGACTTGCTTGAGTTCCTCCAACCAATCCTTCCCATATCGATAGGCAGCTTCTGTCGCCAAATAACCCAAACCTGAAATTTCATGTTGATTATTAGCCAACTGACGTTTCTGGTAAGCCAGTCTCAACTTAGGATTTTCAATAACTGCATAGGAATTTTTTGTCCCAGCAATATTAAAAGTTTTAGTGGCACTGCTCAAGACAATCGCAAAATCTTTGAAGGCAGGATTAATGGTATTGAAGGAATGATGCTTGTGACCAAAGAGGGCCAAATCTTGGTGAATCTCATCCGAAACCAAGAAAACACCGTGTTTTTGGCAGAGTTGGCCAATCTTCTCCAACACTTCCTTTTCCCAAACACGTCCACCAGGATTGTGAGGGTTGCAAAGAATATAAAGTTTGATCTCCTCTTCCACCAAATCCTTTTCAAGTTGGTCAAAGTCAATCTCAAACAGACCATCCTTTTCCACCAAAGAATTGGTAATCAATCTACGGTTGTTCAACTTGACACTGCGAGCAAAAGGTGGGTAGACAGGCGTGTTAATCAAAATCGCCTCGCCTTCTTTTGTAAAGGCTTGAATAGCTGTTGAGATGGCTGGTACCACACCCTCGATAAAGACAAGAGCCTCTTTGTCAAAGTGGTAACCGTGTTGTGTGGCTTCCCACTTTTGAACTTCCTTAATTAACTCTTCACTGGCATAGGTATAGCCATAAACCAGTTGATCAGCGTAAGTTTGCACAGCTTGGCGGATTTCAGGCAAGACTACAAAGTCCATATCCGCTATCCAAGCTGGTAGGACTTCACTATCCGTTTCTGCTTCTTTCCATTTATAGGTATGATGCCCTAAACGATTGGGCATGCTTGTAAAATCATATTTTCCCATCTTTATCTTATCCTTCTAAGGCTTGGCGCAAATCTGCAATCAAATCTCTAGCATCCTCAATCCCAATCGACAAACGCAAGAGGTCATCTGTCAAACCATAAGAATGGCGCACTTCTGCTGGAATATCAGCATGAGTTTGCGTCGTTGGATAAGTAATGAGACTTTCTACCCCACCCAAACTTTCGGCAAAAGAGAAAACCTTGAGGCTATTCAAGATATGTGGAATGCGTGTTTCATCCGCCACTTTAAAGGAAATCATACCTCCACGACCAGTGTAGAGAACTTCCTTAACTGCTGGAGAATCCTTCAAAAAGGCAACCACTTCTTGGGCATTGGCTGTTGAGCGCTCCATACGAAGAGATAAGGTCTTGAGACCACGAATCAATTGATAACTGTCAAATGGAGACAAGACTGCCCCTGTCGTATTGAGATTGTAAAAGAGTTTCTCGTATAGTTCTAAACTATTGGTCACAACCACTCCAGCCAAGACATCATTGTGACCTGCTAGATACTTGGTTGCTGAATGGAGAACGATATCTGCTCCATCTTCAATCGGACGTTGGTAGATAGGGCTGTAGAAGGTATTGTCCACCACCACTTTGGCACCTTTAGCATGAGCTAATTTTGCTAGTTTTTCGATATCAAATTCCAACATCAAGGGATTGGTTGGGGTTTCGATATAGAGAACATCCACATCCTTTTCTAACTCGGCAATCAACTCTTCTTCTGTATTGGCATAGGTAAAATGGAAACGGCCTTCTTGCTCCACTTGGTTGAACCAGCGGAAAGAACCACCATAAAGGTCACGGACAGCCAAGACCTTACTTCCTACTGGAAAGACGCTAAAGGCCAGTACAATAGCTGACATACCTGAGCTAGTCACTAGGGCATAGTCTGCTGACTCAATAGCCGCCAAGACTTCTTCCGCCTTACTGCGAGTTGGGTTTTTGGTGCGCGTATAGTCAAATCCAGTAGACTGACCAAACTCTGGGTGCTGATAAGTCGTCGAAAAATGAATCGGTGTCACCAAAGCTCCTGTCGCTTCATCTGATTTGATACCCGCCTGGGCCAAAATTGTGTTAATGTGTAATTCCTTGCTCATACAATACCTCCAAATCTATAGTAACTATTGTACCACTTATTTTCATCAACTCATTTTCTTCTTTTCAAGAGCTAGTTATAGTTTCAAACTATATACTTATAGAGTAAAGCTAAAAAGAATCCAGAAAAGCTTCTAGATTCTTTTGTGACGATGATTGCTAGGCCTTACTTAGACTGAAAGAAATCGTGTTGGGCTAAATAGTCATAATGCTCTTTATTAAATTGATATTGACCCACATGCTGACCAATCTGACCGACATCCACGGAAAAAATATAGTCTTCATTTTGATAATGCCAATTAAATCTAACTGTATTCAAGACTGTCTGATAAGTAAAATCTTTAACATCATCCCAAGACATCTCAAAGACTTGATTAGAACGATTTTCAGTTACATCACTGATGTCCATCAAGTAGATTCCCTTAGGTGTGAATGCCAGAATCTTAGGCTTCACACTCGACTGAACATAGTAGGAACCGCCTATAATGAAAAAATCAATAAAGGATTTCAACCATGTCTTTTTCTTAAAAGCCATCAGAAAACTCTTTTGCCCTTCAATGCGACAACTTGAAAGAAATGATGCAATCTGTTTTTCTGTCGCAAACTCCATAATAGCACCCATGATGATACCTCCATAACGATTAGTAAATAGGCAGATAAGAACTCTTCACATAAAAGAAGAACTTATCATTTGTTGCGTTTTATCTTACTTTTTAGTAGACAGTATCCCTCCTATAAAATTAATTTAATCTATGTATCCTCAATTAGCTATGAGAGACCTTCGAAAATAACTTTTCGCAACTTTTATTATATTCATTATATCATAAATCTGATAAACAATTTAAAAAATGTAAGCACTTTTCTTCCAACTTCGCTATCATTCTATTAAAAAACGACAGCTTCTTTCGAAACCATCGTTTTTCTTGAAAAATCCCTATTTCACATGTTTTGCCAATTCTTCTTGAGCTTTTTTATTGGATTCTTCTTTTTCTTTCAACCATTTTTCTTTGGCTTTTTCATATTCATCTTTTGTNACTGTCTTATCTTGTACTTTGAGGTATTTATATGATTCAATACCTTTATTACCAGCTAATGAATATGGTTCTGAGAAAGGAACTGTTTTTCTCAACACTGGTGTTCCACCCTTAGAAACATTTGGAATTGCTAAAGCGCTATCCACCAACCACGCTTGGATCTCAGCATACTTTTCATAGCGTTTTGCAAGATCTTGTTCCTTATTGGCTTCTTCCAACATTTGAGTATAGACATCCAGCCCAACAGCCTTGGCCTTGTCATTGGCTTCACCCGGCTCTATACCTAGATTTTGCATCAAACCACCAGAATGAACATTAAATACATCAAGATAGGTTGAAGGGTCTTGGTAGTCTGCACTCCAACCACCGTTGTATAGATCGTAATCCTTCTGAGCTGCAGTCTGAGCCAAATAGCTTGTATTATCAAAGTCTTCAGTAGAAAGTTGTTGAATATCAATTACAACGTTCTCTGCACCTAAGGCTGCTTCAATAGATTGCTTCATAGAATTTGCCTCTTGGACACCCTTTTTATCAGCTTGGTCAACTGTCATGTCCAAGTGGATAGGGAATTGGACTCCTTTGGCTTGGAGTTCTTTCTTAGCTTCAGCAAATTTGGCTTTAGCTTTTTCAGCATTGTAATATGGATCCTGGGCATCTGCAAAGTTGATTCCTTGCCATTCTTTACCATAATTCACCATCTTAGAGGCTACTACTTCACCAAAGTCTTTTCCGTTGATACTTACGAAGTTTGGAGGAACAACCAAGTTACGCAAGATCTTAGTTGCACCATCTTCTCCTTGAGATTGGGCCCCGTAAGCTGTACGGTCATAGGCAAAGTTAATGGCTTGACGGAAGTTTTTACTCAGAACCGCTTCTTGAGTCGATTTCTTTTCAGCATCACTTGTCTTGGAAGTGAATTTATAAGATTTTCTATCCAAGTTGAAGTTTAAGAAGTAAGAAGTAGCATCTTGCAGACTATAGATGATATTGTCTTTATTCTTCTCTTTGATTCCTTCAAAGCTTGAACTATTTGGATAGAGACGAGCGTAGCTATAGGCTCCCTCTACATAGTTACGAGCCAGTGCATCTTGGTCACTACCATCATAATAGGCCAATTTGACATCATCTACAAAGACATTTTTAGCATCCCAGTAATTAGGATTTTTCTTGAATTCGATAACTGATTTTGAAACAAAGGATTTCATCAAGAAAGGTCCATTGTACAAAATGCTAGATGGGTCTACCTTCCCAAAATCATCTCCTTTTGATTTCAAGAAATCAGCGTTGACTGGGAAGAGAATGGTTGAGGTTGTTTTTGAGTTCCAGTAAGGTTCTGGTCGTGTCAAAGTATATTGAACAGTTTGGTCATCAAGAGCCTTGACTCCGACAGTTGAAAAGTCTGTTGTTTTACCATTAATGTAGTCATCCAAACCTGCTACGGATTCTTGCACTAAGTACAAGGCTTCTGATTTTTTATCAGCTGCATATTTCAAACCAGTTACAAAATCTTGGGCAGTTACAGGAGCATATTCTTCCCCATCTGCAGTGTACCATTTAGCATCTTTACGCAGTTTGTAGGTATAGGTCAAACCGTCTTGAGAAACACTCCAATCCTCTGC
This sequence comes from Streptococcus mitis, assembly GCF_003942965.1. Lineage (GTDB taxonomy): Bacteria > Bacillota > Bacilli > Lactobacillales > Streptococcaceae > Streptococcus > Streptococcus mitis_BH. Next base: position 47,488 of record NZ_RJOG01000005.1, read on the forward strand.
CAAGGATGGGATATAGTTCCCATACTGGTCATTTTCCATGAGCCCATCTACCAAATTAACCACGATATCACTGGTTGTTGCACGGTTTTCTGCTAGATAGTTCAAACTTGATGGGTCACTTACGTAAACATAGTTATATGTTTTTGACGCTGTGCTAGAATTTCCACACGCACTTAACAAAATACCTGCACTTAGCACGACACCTGCAAGTGTTGCATACTTGGCCTTAGACTTTTTCATCTCCAGAACCTCCTGATTTAAATATTTGTCTTATTATACAACTTGAGTTTTATTTAGTCAATAGTTTTTTAAGTAAAATTTAAGAAAAATAAAATTACCATCTACAAACTTTAGTTATCATTCTACAAATTAATAAAAAAGAGAATAATTCAAGCATTTCATGATAGAAATGTTCAAATTATCCCTTTTATTTATAAATATTTTTTAAGTTAACTTTAATTTGATTCGTAAGCGATCTGCTTGGGCTTTTCCAATCACCTTATCCAATAAACGGGTACGGAGGCTCATAATTCCATAAGCTCCTCCACCCATTGCACCGATAAGAGTTACATATAGAAAACCCCACAAACGTCCACTTGGTTGGAAGACAAATCCCAGTATCCACTGAATAGCGCCTACACCGATGAACATAACAAAAGTCAACAAACTGATTAAAATGGTTCTCCTAAATACCACATTACCTCTCATTCCTGTTACCCTACATAGTTCACGATAAATGAATAGAATAGGGATGATAAGAGCGATTGATGTTGAAATCAAAGGACCATAACTGTGAAAAAGATAAATTGTTGGTAATTGCAAGACTAGCTTAGCAACTGAACCATAGAAAAAGTAACGGATTGCTTTACGGTTATGGAACATAGCCTGAAGCATTGGTGACAAAACCATATATACACCCAAAATGGTTGACTGCAAGACCGCAAAGATAAACAAACCTAATGCCAAACCATCTGGCTTCCCGTAAAATATGGTATAAATAGGTTCACCGACCATGACCACTCCCACTGTTGCAGGAAAAAGAAACAATAGAAGCATCGTTAGATTATCTTGAATCAATTTAGAGGCAGACCTCAAATCACCTTTAACATAGTTTTCGGTCAAAAGTGGCAAGCCTACACCACCAATCGAAACTCCTAAGGAAATCAAAATCATAGTGATTTTATTAGGATTGGCTGAGAAATAAGAAAACATGACAACCAAGTCTTCATTACTATAGTTGGTAAACCAGCTCATACTATTGATGAAGGTCATCTGATCCAAAATCTGGAAAAGCTGGATAGCAGACCCTGTCAGGATAAAAGGAATGGCTTCCTTAATGGTATCGACCAAAAGACGCTTGCTGTTTATCTTATCTCCTGTTTCAAGGACTCTTTTAAGTAATCCTTCTTTGGCAAGGAAATAGATCAAAACTGCAAAACTAGCTACCATGCCGACAAAGGCAGCAAAGGTGGATTGGGTAACCGCTACTAGATAATCTCCTGAGCCCATTTTCATAATCATAAAGGTAGCTAAGAGCATCCAGATAACACGAATGACCTGCTCAGCAATTTGGCTCATGGCATAAGGTTTCAGGTTATTCATCCCTTGGAAGAAGCCTCGGATAACACTCATAGATGGGAAAATCAAGACCGCCCAAGCCAAACTCTGCATGATTGGGATCAGGTCTTTCCCTACACCCGACAAGTCTGCTAGCCATGGAGCAAAGAGATACAAGACTAAAGCAAAAACCAGACCTAGTCCTGTCATAAAGCCTAAAAAGCTCCGAATCAGGGCAAAGCTATGCTCTTCTTCTCGCATGGTATTATACTTGGCCACTTGCTTGGCCACCGCAACTGGAATCCCTGCTGTTGAAATCAGCAAGAACCAGGCATAGATATTATAGCCCATGGTGAAGAGACCATTTGCTGTAGCCGCATAAGACCCCATCCAGATATACCAAGGGATGATATAAATGGCACCGAGTAGACGACTGATAAAGTTACTAGCCGTTAGCCAAGCAGTCCCCCGTAACATCTGGGCCTGCTGGTGATTGTTTTCGTTAGACATAGATTCCTCATTTTATTTTATACTCAATGAAAATCAAAGAGCAAACTAGAAAGCTAGCCGCAGGCTGTACTTGAGTACGGCAAGGCGAAGCTGACGTGGTTTGAATTTGATTTTCGAAGAGTTTTAATCACTAGGAAAAATTCCTCATCTCCCATTATAAACTTTTCCTTGTCACTTGTAAATTTACGACTTTCGGTTTACAATAGAAAGTATGATTAAGATTGAAACCGTATTAGATATTTTAAAGAAAGATAGTCTCTTCCGCGAGATTATCGACCAAGGACACTATCACTACAACTACAGCCATGTCGTATTTGATACCATCTGTTATGACAGCCGCAAGGCCAAAGAGAAGAGCCTCTTTTTCGTCAAGGGGGCTTCCTTTAAGAAGGAATTTCTGCTTTCAGCCATCTCTCAAGGCCTCGGTTGGTATATGGCTGAAGAAGACTATGAAGTTGGTATTCCTGCTATTATCGTCAGTGATATCAAGAAAGCCATGAGTTTGATTGCCATGGAATTTTATGGAAATCCACAGGACAAACTCAAACTCCTTGCCTTTACTGGAACCAAGGGTAAGACAACAGCAGCCTATTTCGCCTATAACATCTTATCTCAAGGGCATCGACCTGCTATGTTGTCAACTATGAACACAACTCTAGATGGCGAAACTTTCTTTAAGTCTGCATTGACAACCCCTGAGAGTATTGACCTCTTTGACATGATGAATCAAGCTGTGCAAAATGACCGTACTCACCTCATCATGGAGGTATCCAGTCAGGCCTATCTGGTCAAACGTGTCTATGGTCTAACCTTTGATGTGGGAGTTTTCCTCAATATCAGCCCCGACCATATCGGCCCGATTGAACACCCTAGCTTTGAAGACTACTTCTACCACAAACGTCTCTTGATGGAAAATAGCCGAGCAGTCATCATTAACAGTGACATGGACCACTTTTCTGTCTTGAAAGAACAAGTTGAATATCAAGACCATGATTTTTATGGTAGCCAGTCTGAAAACCAAATTGAGAATTCCAAAGCCTTTAGCTTCTCAGCTACAGGTAAACTTGCTGGAGATTATGATATTCAACTAATTGGTCACTTCAACCAAGAAAATGCAGTCGCTGCTGGACTTGCCTGCCTCCGTCTCGGAGCTAGTCTTGAGGACATCAAAAAAGGAATCGCTGCAACCCGAGTTCCTGGTCGTATGGAAGTTCTCACTCAGAAAAACGGAGCCAAGGTTTTCATCGACTATGCCCACAATGGTGATAGTCTCAAAAAACTCATCAATGTCGTAGAAACTCATCAAACTGGAAAAATTGCACTGGTTCTTGGTTCGACAGGAAACAAGGGAGAAAGCCGTCGTAAGGACTTTGGCCTCCTCCTGAACCAACACCCTGAGATTCAAGTCTTTCTGACTGCTGATGACCCCAACTATGAAGACCCAATGGTCATTGCAGATGAAATCAGTAGCTACATCAATCATCCTGTTAAAAAGATTGCGGATCGCCAAGAAGCCATCAAGGCAGCGATGGCTATCACAAGTCAAGAATTAGATGCTGTGATTATCGCTGGTAAAGGAGCCGATTGCTACCAAATCGTCCAAGGTAAGAAAGAAGCCTATCCAGGAGATGCAGCAGTCGCAGAAAATTATTTATAAGATAGTAAAAAATCAAGGGAAATGAAACCCTTGATTTTTTCTATTTTTATTTAAAAGCGTTTTTCAAACCTTCAACGGCACCTTCTACAGCATCTTTAGCATCTTCAACTACTTCTTTTGCCTTAGCAACTGTCTTTTCTACAGCGCCTTCTGCTTCAGTCTTACCATCTCCAGTAACTTTACCAAATCCTTCTTTGATAGCGCCTGTTGCTTGTTCCAATTTGTTTTCAAGTGACATATGATTGTCTCCTTTAGTTTTATTCCGATATGTGTTACCGGTTACATATAGTTTATACTTAATCCTAAGGAAAGGCAAATAATGTGCTCAGAAACAAAATTTCAAGCTAAGTAGAAAGTTAATCTCTCCTTGTCAAAATCGACGGTCAACTCATACTTCCCCTCTTCATTTTGGACAATATAGTCTAGGACAACCAAACTATCCACAAAGATATCACGGCGTTTCTGTATAAGCTGGTCTTTTTTGAGAAATTTCAACAAAAAAGTTGTCATGTATTTGAGAGCATACTCAGGATTGACATCTCCTAAAATGTCATAAAGTTCCTGCTGTTTTTCTGTCAAAGGATACTGATGTTTGACCTTGTAGAAATAATTGGAAAGGGTCATTTTAGTCCGCGCAAAGTCCGTCTTTTCAACTAAAATAGCAGCATTGGTTTGATTGCGTAATTCTGTCTCAAACCTCTGCTCTAACAAGGCTTGATAGACCGGACTATCTTCGCTAACAAAAATCTCTTGATCCAGTTCAAGACTATCAAGTGATTCAAGCATAGGAAGATTAAGGTAATAACGCTTATTTTCTCGTAGAATCAAGCCTGCCTTTATATACTCTTCCATGAGTTTATCAACTGCTATATCTGGAAATTGAGCCTTAATTTCTCGCAAAATAACATCCTCATGCTGGTCCAGATAGCGGTTCAATTCTCTAAAAAATGGCTGTCTCGTCAAACGAGATGGATTAAAAATCTGAATCATGAAGATTCCTTTCTTTACATTCTAACAGAGGCGATGCTGCCAACTGACTGGGATTGGTCCCCGGCTGGTTCAAAGGAACAGGCAGACCTAGTTCTCTGTAATACTCTCTCCAAAAATCACTAATCTCCTGCTCCCCATCTCCAAATTTCATAGGTATGGTTGCAAAAATGGGGAGAATTTCTGCCATGTACTGGGAACAGTAGAAACCAGCGCCATCTGGATAGAAAGAAGCATTGTAGGGAGCTCCAAGATGTTTGCAAGCTTTTTCCTTCACAGACTGGATATCCATTTCTGGGTAAACATAGAGGTCGTACAAGTGATTGGACTCAAAGAATTCTGCTGGTTCTTGACAGACCACACCAAATTCTCCACTAGCGTGGTAAATCATCCCATCCAAACAAATGGCAACATGGTTATAGTTGCCTGTGGAAGTCTGGATGGCCTGTCCCATATCTGACTCATCTCTCACAAAAATCAAATCGCCATTTTCTAACATACTTCACTCCTAGAAAAAAAGGAGCCGAAACTCCTTTCGATATAAGGCAAACTAGCCTTTCCTAATTTGAATTAATACTCAAAATCTTAAGCATTAAAGCTTTCAGTCAATTGAGGTACCACTTGTTTCTTACGTGAAACAGCACCAGCAAGGAAGGCATGATTGTTTTCAAGTTTGAAGTTGAAAGCCGCTTCAACCTTGTCCATGTTAGCACCAAGAGCCAAGATTTCCGAGTTTGAGTTGACGATATCTGTAATCATCAAGACAAAGTCAGAGTAGCCGTTTGCTTCGTTGGCAGCTTGCATTGCAGCTTCAATTTCTACTTGGCGTTCCAAGACTTCTGCAATATCAACTGTGTTTACTTGGGCAACACGGACATTATTTCCGTTCAATTCAAAAGTTTTAGCATCGATGTCAATCAATTCTTCAGCAGATTTGCTAGCCAAGTTTGTACCAGCTTTCAACATAGCTAAACCATATTCTTCCAAGTTGACACCAGCCAATTCAGCCAATTCAGGAGCAATGACTGTATCTGTTGGGTGTGTTGTTGGTGATTTCAAAAGAAGGGTATCTGAAATCAAACCTGAAAGCATCAAACCAGCAATTTCTTTAGGAACAGCTACACCATGTTCTTTGAACATACGATAAACGATTGAAGACGCTGATCCAACTGGCTCCAAACGCATGTAAAGTGGGCTTGCAGTTTCAAAGTTAGCCACACGGTGGTGGTCCACAACACCATAAACTTCTACATCAGCGATATCTGATACAGATTGTTGGAATTCATTGTGGTCAGTCAAGATAACTTGCTCTGCACCTTCTGCTTTAGCAGAAGTGATGACACGCGGTGCTTCTACACCAAAATAGTTCAAGACAAAGGCTGTTTCTTCATTTGGAGTTCCAAGGGCAACAGCTTCCGTATCCAAACCGTAAGCTTCTTTTGCAAGGTAGGCAAAGGCTACAGATGACCCGATGGCATCTGAGTCTGGATTTTGGTGACCAAATACTAGAATCTTAGACATGATAATACCTCATTTTATTTATTCTCTTTATTGTAGCATTTTTTTCGCTTTTTGACAAAAGTAAGAGGAGTCAAAGGGCTCCTCACGATTCTTCAAAATAACTGATACTCTTCGAAAATCAAATTCAAACCACGTCAGCTTCGCCTTGCCGTACTCAAGTACTGTCTACGGCTAGCTTCCTAGTTTGCTCTTTGATTTTCATTGAGTATGAGTAAATTTCTATCTTGATTTTCAGATAAAAATCTTTCCTTCTGTGGCCTCTTCTTACGCTTGAGAAGGGCTTCTGCCGACATGGCTTCTTCCTTACTGGCAAAACCTTGAGCATAGATAAGTTTGACTGGCAAGCGTGCTCGTGTGTATTTGGCCCCCTTCCCACTGTTGTGGACAGCGAGGCGTCTCTTCACATCAGTCGTATAGCCTGTATAGTAGGATCCGTCACGGCACTCCAGCACATACATATAAGCCTTATGATCCATAATAAATCTCTTCGAGTTCCGGCGTATAAGAGCCATCATCATTGTGTACAATGAGAGGTGGCAAGACCTTAAAGCCACTTGTCGAGCCATCCTTGATGGCCTCAATCAAAAGCATATTGGCTTCCTTTTCTCTTTTTGGATAAACAAACTGCAGGCGCTTAGGGGCTAGATTATGCCGTTGTAAGCTGTCCAAGATATCTAAAAGCCGATCAGGACGATGAACCATGGCCAAGCGTCCATTCGATTTAAGAATACTCTGGGCACTACGACAAATTTCTTCCAAATTGGTCGTGATTTCATGTCGCGCCAAGAGATAATGTTCACTCTCGTTCAGGTTTGAATGAGGATCCACCTTGAAATAGGGTGGATTACACAAAATCATATCCACCTTACTTCCCTGGATGTAAGCAGGCATATTTTTCAAATCATCACAGATGACCTCCATCTGCTCTTCCAAACCATTCAAACAGACAGAGCGTTCAGCCATATCCGCCAAACGCTCCTGAATCTCAACAGCCAAAATCTGTGCCTGAGTACGAGTGCTAGCAAATAGCCCCACCGCTCCATTACCAGCACAAAAATCCACTATCAAGCCCTTTTTAGGAAAACGTGGAAAACGTGACAAGAGAACACTATCCACCGAATAGCTAAAAACCTCTCTATTTTGAATGATTTTAATATCTGTCGAAAAGAGCTGGTTAATGCGCTCCCCTGATTTTAATAATTGTTCTTCTTCCATAGTCCTATTATAGCAAATTTATATTAACATTACAAAAGATAGAGATTTCTAACTAGTGCTTCTGATTCTTCAAATGTTGAAGGGCTTCCTTGGTCCAAATTGGCATCATTCGTTTGAGAGGCGCAAAGCCGTAGTTAAAACGATCGCTTGAAAAGCGTCTCCGTCTAGGAAACTGGTGCTTTTCTTCCTCCAAAGTACGGATAGAAAGACTAGCTTTCCCTGTAAATTCATCTAAATCCACCACCTGAACCTGAACCTCTTCATCGACTTTCAAAGCTTCTTGGATATTTTCAATAAAACCTGTCCGAATCTCTGAAATGTGAATCAGCCCCGTATCACCCGTTTCTAGCTCAACAAAGGCACCGTAGGGCTGAATCCCTGTAATACGGCCCTTTCGTTTATCACCGATTTTCATTTTAGTCCTCGATTTCAATTGTTTCAATCACGACATCTTCAACTGGCTTGTCCATAGCTCCTGTCTCAACAGCAGCAATGGCATCCAAGACATCGTAAGATGCTTCATCAGCTAACTGACCAAAAACCGTGTGACGGCGGTCTAGGTGAGGTGTCCCACCTTGGTTAGCATAGATTTCTGCAATCGGTTCTGGCCAACCACCACGAGCAATTTCTTTCTTAGAATAAGGCAAATGTTGATTTTGTACGATAAAGAACTGGCTACCGTTGGTATTTGGACCAGCATTGGCCATAGAAAGGGCACCACGGACATTGTAAAGTTCTTCTGAGAATTCATCCTCAAATGATTCGCCGTAGATTGACTCGCCACCCATACCAGTACCAGTTGGATCTCCACCTTGAATCATAAAGTCCTTGATAATACGGTGGAAAATGACACCATCATAGTAGCCATCTTTTGAAAGTGCTACAAAGTTAGCTACTGTTTTAGGAGCATGTTCAGGGAAGAGCTTGATACGCAAGTCTCCGTGATTGGTCTTAATAGTCGCGATAGGACCTTCTACTGTTTCAATGTCTACTTGTGGGAAATGCAATTCTTTTTCTACCATACCAAATCCTTCTAAGGCATCAAAAATGCCATCTTCTTCTAATGTTTTTGTAATATAATCTGCTTTTTCTTTGATGTTATCATGAGAAATTCCCATTGCAACGCTGATTCCAGCATAATCAAAGAGTTCCAAGTCATTCAGCCCATCTCCAAAAACCATGACGTTCTCTGGTTTCAAGCCAAGGTGTTCCACAACCTTTTCCACACCAGTCGCTTTGGAGCCTGAAATCGGCACAATATCAGACGAATGTTGATGCCAACGAACCATGCGAAGTTTGTCTGAGAGACTATCAGGCAATCTCAAGTCATCTCCCTTATCTTCAAAAGTCCACATCTGATAGATGTCTTCTTTTTCATGGAAATCAGGATCCACACCCAAGTTCTGATAAATTGGATTGATAGCCTCACTAATCATATCGGTGCGAATCGATAACTTGGCATCATGACTCCCAACCAAACCATACTCAATTCCCTCTTGCTTAGCCCAAGAAATATACTCCTCAACATCTGACTTCTCAATCTGATGTTGATAAATGACCTGACCTTTTTTATCTTCAATGTAGGCCCCATTCAAGGTCACAAAAAAGTCTGGCTTAAGTTCACGAATCTCTGGCACAACACCAAAAATCCCCCGTCCAGAAGCAATACCTGTCAAAATTCCTTTCTCACGTAATTGCTTAAAAACAGCTGGGATTGAAGACGGAATAAAACCAGTCTTGGAATTTCGCAATGTATCATCAATATCAAAAAAGACAATCTTAATCTTTTTTGCCTTGTATCTTAATTTCGCATCCATCTCACTACCTCTTTCAATCTAACTCTTTCCATTATACCATAAAGTAGAGAAATCCCACATCCCCAATAAAATCCTTGTCTCTTATCCGAATTCCTTTACAAGATACAGAACCAAATCATCATTATTTTGGCAAGTTGCATTCATTTCCAAGGGTTGATTTCGATACCAGACACCTGTCCCATCTGGAATGTAGCCCCGTCTGATATACAATCTCTGGGCAGGGCCATAGCCTAAGTGCAATCCTACACCAAGAGTGACCTTGCTCGAAACAAACTTGACTCGTTTTTCTGCTTCTTCTAGCAGTTGATTCCCAATCCCTTGATTTCGAAAAGGCTCAAACACATTAAAATCTGATAATTCTGGATAGACTTCTGCAAAAGGACCATGTTTAGCAGAAGGCAAGATGGTAACGTAGCCCGCCACAGCACCATCAATTTCTGCAACTAAGACTTCTCTCTCCCCACTTTCCTGTTCCAGAAAATATCTAGCCAAAATTTCCTCTCTACCAGGCCAACCTTGATTGATAAAACCTTGGGACAGGTGTTGGATATCCGATTCAATCATTTTTCTAATAATAGCGTTTCCCTTCATAAGATACTCCTTTAAAATTACTACTATCATTATAGCACGTCAAGGTCGGAAAAAAACTATCTCGTGAAAAAAAGACCCGTCGGGGTCTGAAAAAGAGGTCCACCCGGACCTGAAAAAAAGACCCACCCGGGTCTTTTCTTTAATCTTCGTTTACGAAAGGCATCAAAGCCATTACGCGAGCGCGTTTGATAGCTGTTGTTACTTTACGTTGGTTTTTAGCTGAAGTTCCTGTTACACGACGTGGAAGGATTTTCCCACGTTCTGAAACGAAACGGCTAAGAAGCTCAGTATCTTTGTAATCAACATATTCAATTTTGTTTGCTGCGATGTAATCAACTTTTTTACGGCGTTTGAATCCGCCACGACGTTGTTGAGCCATGTTTTTCTCCTTTATAATTTTAGTTGTCCATTAGAATGGTAAATCATCATCTGAAATATCCAAAGGATTTGTTGCTCCAAATGGATTTTCATCACGTGAAAAGTTCGGTACTGAATTTGTAGGTGCAGAAGTTACAAACTCTGAATTTCCATGGAAATTATTATTTGTTGCAGAAGCTCCGTTAGAATAATCTTCACGTTTATTTCCAGAGCTTAAGAACTGGACTCTTTCTGCTATAACTTCTGTTATATAAACACGTTGACCCGTATTTTTCTCATAACTACGAGTCTGAATCCGACCTGTAATAGCAATAAGAGAACCTTTCTTCATATACAGACTCAAATTTTCTGCCTGCTTTCCAAATACAACAAAATTAATAAAATCCGTGTTCTGGTCGCTATTTGATTGTCTTTGTGGTCGATTTACAGCCAAAGTATTATTCACAACTGGCGTTCCAGTTGGAGTCATTGTCAAGTCTATATCACGAACAATACGCCCTACAAGTACAACATTGTTAATCATAATTTACCTTCTTAAGCGTCAGTTTTGACGATCATGTGACGAAGAATGTCAGCGTTGATTTTTGAAAGACGGTCAAACTCTTTAAGAGCTGCATCGTCGTTTGCTTCAACGTTAACGATGTGGTAAAGTCCTTCACGGAAATCTTGGATTTCGTATGCAAGACGACGTTTTTCCCAAGATTTTGATTCAACAACAGTTGCACCGTTGTCAGTCAAAATAGAGTCAAAACGTGCTACCAAAGCGTTTTTAGCTTCTTCTTCAATGTTTGGACGAATAATATAAAGAATTTCGTATTTAGCCATTGATATGTTCCTCCTTTTGGTCTAATGACCCCAAGACTTTGCAAGGGGTAAGTGAGGTTCGCTCACAATAAACTATTATACTAGAAAAAAATTTTTTACGCAAGTAAAAACACCGAAATAAAAAAAGAAGATGACGAATCATCTTCTCAAAAACTATGAGTTTTTAGTCTTCTTTTTTCTTGCGAGAAAGAAGTCCAAATCCACTTAGGGCTCCAAGAAGTCCAAGCGCTGCGAGGCTAGCGTTAGCTTCGGTACCTGTGTTAGGCAATTCTTTTTGACCATCAACATATTTAGGTGTTTCTGGTTGAGCAATTGGTTGACTTGGAGTTATTGGTTGTTCCGGTTGAACTGGAGCTACTGGCTGTTCAGGAGTTGTTGGTCTTGATGGAACATTTTGTGGAGTCTGTGGTGTTTGTGGAGTTGGAGTTGGTCTGTAGTTGCTACCACCATTTCCACCACCATTGTTTGGTTGTGTCTCAGAAGCACGTTTAGGAGTTACTGTTACTGGAACTTCTAATTCGATAACTTCTCCATTTGGTAATTTCACCTTAACTTTAACCGCAGTTTTTTCTCCTGGTGTTTCTGTTGTTGGGATTTCGCCAACCTCAACAATTTCCCATCCTTTTTCTTTCGGAAGTTCGATATGACCAATAACATCTTCTTTACTAATTGGTGTTCCAACTTCTACTACGATTGGAGTTACTTTCGGAGTTACGATTACTGGGACTTCTACAGTTACCTTACGTCCATCTGGCAATTCTACTTCTACAGTTACAGATGGTTTAGCACCTGGGGTTGTAGTTGTTGGAACTTCTCCAACTTTAGTAATTTTCCATCCTTCTGGAAGATCTACATGTTTCTTAACATCTTCTGCAGTTACTGGAGTTCCTACTGAAACTACTACTGGAGTCACTTTAGGTTTAACGATCACTGGTACTTCTACTGTAATTTGTTTTCCATTTGGTAATTCAATTACAACTGGTACAACTGGTTTAACACCTGGTGTTTCTGTTGCTGGCTTATCTCCGATAGAAACGATTTTTCCACCTTCTGGGATCTTAACATTTTTCTCAACGTCTTCATTTGTGATTGGGTCACCAACATTCTTAATGATTTCGTTAATTGGTGTTACGGTTACTGGTACTTCGACTGTAATTACTTTGCCATTTGGCAATTCTACAGTGACTTTAACTGGATCTTTCTTACCTGGGGTTGTCAAGTCTGGAATGTTCTCAACATTTGTAACCTTACCACCTTCTGGGATCTTGATTCCCTTAGTGTAATCCTCGGGCGTTAACGGTGTCTTAGTGACTGGAGTTTCAATTTCCTTAACAGGTGTTACTGTTACCGGTACTTCGACTGTAACTACTTTGCCATTTGGTAATTCCACAGTGACTTTAACTGGATCTTTCTTACCTGGGGTTGTTAAGTCTGGAATGTTTTCAACATTCGTTACCTTGCCACCTTCTGGAATCGTGATTCCCTTAGTGTAATCCTCTGGTGTTAACGGAGTTTTCGTTACTGGGGTTTCAATTTCCTTAACTGGCGTTACGTTAACTGGGACTTCTACTGTAATTGTTTTACCGTTTGGTAATGTAACAGTTACCTTAACTGGATCTTTCTTACCTGGGGTTGTTAAGTCTGGTAGGTTTTCTACATTCGTTACTTTTCCACCTTCTGGAATCGTGATGCCCTTAGTGTAATCCTCTGGTGTTAATGGAGTTTTCGTTACTGGAGTTTCAATTTCCTTAACAGGTGTTACAGTTACTGGAACCTCTACTGTCACTACTTTACCATTTGGCAATTCAACCGTTACCTTCACTGGATCTTTCTTACCTGGGGTTGTTAGGTCTGGAATATTTTCAACATTAGTAACCTTACCACCTTCTGGAATAGTAATACCCTTAGTGTAATCTTCTTGTGTTAACGGTGTCTTAGTTACTGGCGTTTCAATTTCCTTAACTGGCGTTACAGTTACTGGAACATCAACAGTAATTGGTTGACCATTAGGTAACTCTACAGTTACTTTAACTGGATCTTTCTTACCTGGGGTTGTTAAATCTGGTAGATTTTCAACATTAGTAATCTTGCCACCATCTGGAAGAGTAATTCCTTTTGTGTAATCCTCTTTTGTTAATGGTGTCTTAGTTACTGGTGTTTCGATTGGAGTAGGTACTGCTTCTACAACGTTGACTGTTACAGGAATTGTAGTTGTGTAAGGAGTGTCATCACCAGGAATTTTGTATGTTACTGGTACATTAACAGTTCCTGTGTTTGTACCTTTTTCAGCTGTTAATTTAGCTAATACTTCTTCAGTTACATCACCAACAGTTACTTCTGCATCTTTTGGTAATTTATCTGTAAAGTCTTTTGCATTAACTGCTTCTTCAGCTTTAGCTTTAGCTAATTCTTTCAGTTTGTCTGGAGTTGTTCCTTTAGCTACTGTTACTTCACCTTTAGCTACTGGTAATACTGTTACTGGTACTGGTACTTTCTCAGGATCTTTAATTCCTGGATAAGTTACTGGTACTTCTACTGTTACATCTGTAGCTCCTGCTTTCCCAGCTGTTTCTGGTAATGTTGTTGGTTCTCCAACTGTTCCACCTTGTCCTGGTGTTACAGATTCTTTAACTTTATCTTTTTCAGGTGTTGTTCCTTCAAACACTACTACTGATTTTGGAGTTGAGCCAACTACTGTTACTGGTACTTCTACTTCTTTCGTTCCAATAACATTACCTTTATCATCCGTATATTCAATAACAACTGTTGCTGGTTTTGGTTTGCCTGTTTCAGTTACTTCAGCTGTTGTTGGTGTAGTTCCTGCTTTCACTTCTTTAACTTTTACAGTTACACCTTCTGGAAGTTTATCTTTTGGCAATGCAGCTACTACTTCTTCAGCTTTAGCTTTAACTGCATCTTCTAAGTTTTCGCTTCCTTTAAGAACTGTTAAACCTTCAGGTTTCACTAATGGTAATACTTTAACAACTGCAGGTACTTCCACAAGTTCATCTGTCACACCATCTTTTTCAACTTTCGCAACTACTGTTACTTTCTTATCTCCAGGTGTTGTTGTATCTACTTCACCATCTTTATAAGTAAATTTAGTTCCTTCTGGATATTGGTCAGGATCGATACTTTCATCAGCTGAAGGTTGTGGGTTCTTAGGATCTTCGAACACATATTGTGTCTTAGGATCTACTACCATTACTTTAGCTGGCACTTCTACAATTGTTTTTCCATTTAATTTAGCTACAACAACTACATCTTTTTCTCCTGCTGTTGTTGTATCAACTGGTTCTTTATATTCAAATGTAGTTCCTTCTGGATATTCTTCTGGAGTAATGCTTGATTTAACATCTGGTTGTTTCTTATCTTTGTCTACTACAACAAATTGTGGTGTGCTGTCTACTACACGTACTGTTGCTGGTACTCTTACTAATTCGTTACCATCTTTATCCGTTACGATAACCTTAACTTCTTTATCTCCAGTCGATGATGTATCAGGTTCTTTTTCATATGTGAACTTCGCACCTTCTGGATAATCTGCTGGGTCAATGCTATCTTCTGCTTTTGGAGCAGTTTTTGGATCTACTGGTACGATTTGTGGAGTACCTTCTACTACTGTTACTGGAACTTTAATGATAGTAGTTTTTTCTTCACCATTAACCATATATTTAACAGTTACTGGTACTTCCCCATCTTCTGTTAATGTAGGAATTTCTCCAACAGTCATATTATCTTTATCAAACGTTACTCCATCTGGAAGTTTGTTTGTATAAGTTTCACCAAGTGCAGCTTTTGCTTTTTCAAGAATTTTAGATTTTGCTTCTTCTTTATCACTGTTCTTAGCAACAAGAATTTCATCTGCTTTTGGTTTTGGTAGTACAGTTACTGGTACTTCAACGTTCTCTGTAATTGTAGTTCCATCTACATTGTAAGTAACTGTTGTTGGTACTTTAAGACCTGTTTGTCCAACTTTTCCATTAGTGTCAAAGATATTAGCTGCTTGTGGTTCGTTAGCCTCACCAGCTTTTTTATCGATTTCAGCTGGAGTTACATTTTCTTTAACAGTTGCTGGAGCAATTTCATCGCCTTCAAATACTACCACTGGTTTAGTTGTTGATTTAACAACGTTTACCTCTACATCAACTGTAGTTTCATAAGTTTTACCATCTGCTGTATAAGTTACAGGAACTTTAACAATTCCACGTCCATCTTCAGCAATTTTAGTAATTTCTACTTTATCTTTAGAACTAATTTTAATATTCTCAAGACTTCCAGTAGTATCTCCAAGCGCTGCTGTTGCTTTCATTTTTTCTAACAATTGAGTGAAATTAGCAGATGCAACTTCTTCTTTAGCTTTTGTGATTGCTACTTCTTTTAATTGATCATCAGTTGTATTAATTGGAACTGTAACAACAGTACTTCCTTTTAAACTATTGATAAAGATTACTTTTCCGTATACATAGTCAGGGTTGTCAGAATCTGCTAAACCATTACGATTAAATTGGTTTGAATAATCTGGATCAGTTCCTAATGCAGTGTATGAATATAATCTATTTCCTAAGGCATCAGTATCACCAAATCCACTTTTCACTGTTACTTTGAAATCAGCTGGTCCAATGAAATTATCTGAAGTTGTAAACGGAATCTCAGTTTTACGTGACCCACCTTCTGCAGCTGGCATACGATTTCCTGCAGGAACTTTATATGTGATTGTTCCACCTTGTGTGTTATCAGCTGGGTCATTTGGTGTCCAAACAATATCATTTGCATATGTATGTCCTAAATATGCACCACCACCATTAGCGTTATAGATTTTATCTTCTAATGTGACACCTTTTGGAACTTTAACGGTTACTTCTACTTTTTGTGCTGTGTAATAATCAATATTCATTCCACCAGTGTTTTTAATATCGATATCAAATACACCTTTTTGATCTTTTTCATAAATAGTATCTTTTGTATATCCATATTCACCAGTTTTATTTTCAGAACGAACATTTGTTACTACTTCCGCAGCTGGTGCTGTCGCAATACCAATTCCTCCAATAATATAACCATCTTTTAATTTGATATTATTATCATTAATTAATGAATTTGTTCCTTGTTCTCCAGCTTCGATTAATACTTTAACTTTAGTAGTACCTTCAGGAATATCATAAAGTCTATCTAAATGTGTCCAACCAGTTCCAGAATATGGCCCTTGTTCTGTTGTTAATGCACCATTTTTACCATCAACTGGTTTGATTTCAGCTCCAGTGAAAGCATCAACAATTTTCAATTTAACGCGTTCCCCAGCATCAGTTGCTGTAGAACCACCATATGCTCCACTGTGAATTAAACTTACAGTTAAACGAGAAAGTGCATTCACATCATACTCTTTAGAAAGAGTTGTTCCTTGACTACCTAATTCTAAGTAATAATCGCGATTTTTCACTTCTCCAAATGTATTATTTTGCATTCCTAGAACTCTTTTACTAGAATCCTCTGAAGCTCTTCCAGTGATTGTTGGCATTGCTAGTGGTACTAAACCACTACCATTAACGTAACTTACTTCACCTGAAGTTTGATATTTTATTAATTCACCATCATTTGTATAAACTTTAGATTTCCATACTTCACGGTCACTTGTATTACCATCTTTATCTGTAACATTTGTTACATCAAGTGGTTTAACCGCATTAACTTTGTCTCCTTTTTCAATTTTCCAACCATTTAACATACCAGCTTCTGCATCAGCTTTTGTAATAGCTTTTTCTTGCCAGTTGTATGTCGCGCTACCGATTGGGTCTTTTGCATCTGGTAGATTTTTGATTTTATTTGTTAAATCGCGTCCACTTTCATATTGTTTAGCTACAGTAAATGATTTTTTATCTGCATCTGAGAAAGTTACTTTATCTCCGAAACCTTCTTTTAAGCTTTCGAACACACCGTTAGAAGGATTATTCCCATATCCAGCATGGTTTTCACNTACTGGAGCTCCTAAATCAGCTTTTCCATCTAAGTATAACTTTAATAAATCACGTTCAGATTTAACAGCTTCTGCTTGTTGGCTCATTTCTTTAGCTGATGTTGCATCTGCCGCTTTTGCTGCTGTTGCGATACCTTCAGCTTTTTCAATCACTTTTTTATATGTATCAATTTTAGCTAAATCTTGTTTATTAGCAGTTTTTCCTTCTTCGGCTGCAAGTTCAGCTTTAATTTTAGCAATATTAGCTTCTAATTCGGGTAAAGCTGCATCTCTTACACCTTTATATTTAGTTGCTTCTCCTGCTGAATTAGCTGCAGTTGTATCTACTGCTCTAAATCCACTTTCACCTTGTCCAGGAATCGCTTGTCCATTACGTGAATCTTGACTTTTGTTTTCTTTTTCTTCTTTCTTATCTGCAGATGCTTTTGGCATACTTTCAACAACAAAAGCTTTATTCTTCAAAGCATTTGTTGACCAGTCAACATCTGTTTGTGTGGTTTTTTCATTTGAAAGAAGGGTTTGAGCCTTAGCAAGTTCTGCTTTTGCTGATTCAATAGCTGAAGCAGTCTTTTCAGTTAGAGCTGCTTTGCTGAGAGCTGCTTCCATACGAGCAATAGCTGCTTCCAACTTGCTTGTGTCAACCTTTGTAGCAGGTGCTGGAACTTCTTCCGCTTTTGTTGTTTCCGCAACTAATGTTGCTGGTTGCTCAACTGCTGGTGCTGCCGCAGTTGGTGTAGCAGTTTCAGTTGAAGCTTGAAGCTTGGTTGCATCTGCTTGATTTCCAGCATCTGGGGCTATTTGTGAATCAGATGTAGTCGTTGGTGTAACTTGAGCATCCGCCTGAACAGTTGCTGCACCACCAAACATCATGTAAGCTGCCACTGCTACAGATGCAGCTCCAAAGCTATATTTACGGATTGAAAAGCGCTGGACTTTCTGTCCATGATTTTTTTCCATTCTTGAGTACATGGTTTCTCCTTTTTCTCTCGACTTTAAATTTCTACAGTTTCCTAGAAATAGTACACAAATCTATATATTAAATTTATCCCTTCCAAGAAACAACTTTAATATTTTACCATACATAAAATCAACACGTCAACAATCATATCTAATTTATATTCAATTCCTTTATATTATTTTTGTATTCTATTGACATAAAAATGATATTCTCAGACACATTCCCTATACACTTATATATACATTGAATAAAAATACAAAAAAGAAGATGACGAATCATCTTCTTAAAAACTATAAGTTTTTAGTCTTCTTTTTTCTTGCGTGCCACAAGACCAAATCCACTTAGGGCTCCAAGAAGTCCAAGCGCTGCAAGGCTAGCGTTAGCTTCGGTACCTGTGTTAGGCAATTCTTTTTGACCATCAACATATTTAGGTGTTGTTGATTGAGCAGCTGGTTGACTTGGAGTTGTTGGTTGTTCCGGTTGCACTGGAGCTACTGGTTGTTCAGGAGCTGCTGGTCTTGACGGAATATTTTGTGGAGTTTGTGGAGCTGGAGCTGGTCTGTAGTTGCTACCACCATTTCCACCACCGTTATAAGTTTGTGATTCTGGATTAGCTTTAGGTGTAACTTTTACTGGTACTTCTAATTCAATTACTTCTCCAGTTGGTAATTTCACCTTCACTTTAACAGCTGTTTTATCTCCAGGTGTTTCTGTTGTTGGAATTTCTCTAACTTCAATGATTTCCCATCCAGATTCTTTAGGAATATTAACGTGTTTCTTAACATCATCTGGTGTAATTGTTGTTCCTTGAGGTACTACAATTGGAGTGACAGTCGGTGTTGCAATTACTGGTACTTGTACTTTAATTGTCTTACCATTTGGCAATTTAACTGTAACTGTTGCTGATGGTCTTACACCTGCAGGGAATGTTTCAGGAAGTTCTGGTTCCCCTACGATTTCCCATCCAGTTACTCCTGGGATTTCGATGTGTTTTTCTACATCTTTTTTAGTTAATTTAGTTCTTTCTGGAACGATAATTTGTGTAACTTTTGGTTCCACCACATTAACTACCACAGGAACTCGTACAATTTCTTTACCATCTTTATCTTTAACAATTACTACAGCTTCTTTTTTACCTGGTTTAGAAGTATCTACTGGTGTATCGTATTCGAAGGTAGATCCTTCTGGGTAATCAGTTGTTGTAATATTATCTTTTGGATCTGGTTTGTCACCTTTTGGTACAAGTTGTTCTTTACCTTCTACTACAGTTACTGGTACTTTTACAGTTGTTTTGTACTCTTTACCATTTACAGTGTAAATCACTGGTACTTCTACTTCTCCAACTTTTCCTGGTGTTGAAGTCTTAGGTAATGTAACATTTGTTAAATCAACTTTAACAGTTGCTCCCTCAGGAAGTTTTTTCTTGAACTCTTCGTTGTTGATTGCATTTTCTGCATCTTTACCAACTTTATCTTTTAATTCTTTTTCTGAAAGATCTTTTGGTACAATTACTGAATCTGCTGTTGGTTTTGGTAATACAGTTACTGGAACTTTAACGTTTTCTTTGAATTTACCATTTTCGTAAGTTACTGGTACTTCAACTTCAACGTCTTTATCCCCTGCTTTTCCTACTGTAGATGGTACTTTTGTAGGGTCTCCTACTGTTCCACCTTCACCTGGTTTAATACCTTTCTTGATATCTTCAGTATTTGGTGTATCACCTTCAAATACTACTACTGCTGGTGGAGTTGAAGATACAACATTTACTGGCACTTCAATCACTTTAGTGATTTTGTTTCCATCTTTATCTGTGTATTTAACTGTTACAGTTGCTGGTGTTTGTTCACCTGTTTTATCTGTTCCAGGAGTTGTTTCAACATTTGTTACTGTAACTGTTACACCATCTGGAAGACCATCAAGTTTTTTAGCTGCTTCTTCTGCTTTTTCTTTAACAACTTTTGCTAGTTCAGTCTTATCAGCATCTTTTGGTACTGTTACACCTTCTGGTTTAACTTTTGGTAATACTGTAACTGGTACTGTTACTTCTTCTTCTCCACCATCTTTATAAGTTACTTTAGTTGTAACTTTAACATCTGGAGAACCTACTTTACCTTCAGTTGTTGGGATAGCTTTGTTGATTTCATCATCAGTTACAGGTGTTTTAGTTCCATCTGTATCAGGAGTGATTGCTTTATTTACATCATCAGCTTTTGGTTTGTCACCTTCTACAACGTATACAGGTTTAACATCTGAAGCTTTGACATTTACTGTTACTGGGATTGTAGTTGTGTAGTCTTTTCCATCAACTGTGTATGTTACTGGTACATTAACAGTACCTGTGTTTGTACCTTTTTCAGCTGTTAATTTAGCTAATACTTCTTCAGTTACATCACCAACAGTTACTGTTGCGCCATTTGGTAACTTAGATTTGAAGTCTGTTGCTTCAACAGCTTCTTTAGCTTTATCTTTTGCTAATTCTTTCAGTTTGTCTGGAGTAGTATTCTTAGCTACTGTTACATCAGATTTTGCTACTGGTAATACTGTTACTGGTACTTTAACTGTTTCAGTTACTTTTCCATTATCGTAAGTTACCGGTACATCTACTGTTACATCTGTTTTTCCAGCTTTTCCAGCTGTTGCTGGTAATTCTGTTGGTTCTCCTACTTTACCACCTTCACCTGGTGTTACTGAATCTTTAGCTGTAGTTGGTTTTTCACCTTCAAATACCACTACTGGTTTTGGTGTTGAACTTACTACTTTAACTGGAACTTTAATTGTATCTTCACCAACTACATTACCTTTAGCATCTTTATATAACACTTTTACAGGAACTGTATCTTTGTCCCCATTTGAATCTGTTTTTGGTAATGTGTAAGAAGTTTCTCTTTCATCTAGTGATGCCGTAATTCCATCTGGTAAGTTTGTTAATTTACTTACTGCTTCATTTGCTTTTTCTTTTACAACATTTGTTAGAGCAGTATCATCAGTATCTTTCAATACTGTTACACCTGTTGGTGTTGCTTTTGGTAATACTTTAACTGGTACATTAACTGTTTCATCACCAGTTGGGTATTTAACAGTTGCTTTAACTGACAAATCAGTTGCTCCTACTTTAACCTTATCCGTAGGAACGTCTTTATTGATGTCAGCTTCAGTTACAGGAGTTAAATCTCCACCTTTATCAGGTGTAACTGCTTCATTAACATCAGCTGGTTTTGGTTGGTTTCCTTCCACTACATATACAGGTTTCACTTCTGAACCTTTAACGTTTACCGTCACTGGGATTTCTGAAGTATAAGTTTCACCTTCTGGAGATGTAAATGTTACTGGAACTTTTACAACTACTGGTTCACCTTTTTTACTTGCTAAATCAGCAGGAATTTCAGGAACTTCTCCTACAGTAACTTTATATCCTTCTGGTACTTTTGAAGGGAAGTCAGGAGTTTTAATTAACTCTTCTGCTTTAGCTTTCAGAGTTTCTTTAACTTTATCCGGAGTAGTTCCTTTAGGTACGTCAACTTCACCTTCTGTTCTAGGAAGAACAGTGACTGGTACTGTTACATCTTCTGTAACTTCAGTTCCATCTACATTGTGAGTAACTGTTGTTGGAATCTTTAATCCTGACTCTCCAGCTTTGCCAGTAGTTTTGAAAATATCACTTGGTTTTGGTTCATTAGGAGTACCTTTTTTGCCATCAATTGTAACTGGTTCAACTTTTTCTTTAACACTTGCTGGTGTAATTTCATCACCTTCAAATACTACAACCGGTTTAGTCTTAGACTCAACAACGTTTACTTCGATGTCAACTGTTGTTTCATAAGTTTTACCATCTACTGTATAAGTTACAGGGACTTTAACAACACCACGTCCATCTTCAGCAACTTTCGTAATTGCGATATCATCTTTATTAACAAAAGTTGAACCATTAGTGTCACCTAATGCAGCTGTACCAGTAACGTCTGTTAATAATTTTGTGAATTCTGGAGATTTAATCGCTTCTTGAGCTTTCGCATAAGCAATTGCTTTTAATTGTTCATCAGTTGTGTTAATTGGTACGGTAATGACTGAGTTAGTTTGTAAACTATTAATGAAGATTTCTCTACCATATTTGTGGTTTGGATCATCTGAATTTGCTAAACCATTACGGTTAAATTCATTTTCATAAGCTGGTTTTAAACCATTTGCAGTATATGAGTACAGTCTGTTACCTTCTGCATCCGTATCTCCAAAACCACTCTTAACTGTTACTTTAAAGTCAGCTGGTCCTACGAAGTTATCTGCTGCTGTAAATGGAATACTTGTTTTACGAGAGTTTGTCTCTGCAGCAGCCATACGATTTCCGGCTGGTACGTTATAAGTTAATTTTCCACCTTTTGAGTTATCACTTGGATCGTTAGGAACCCATTTGATTGTATTTGCCCAAACATTTCCTAACCAGTTTGATCCACCGTTAGCATTGTAGATTTTATCTTCTAACGTTACACCTTTAGGAACTTCTACTGTCACTTCAACATTTGATGCAGCATAGTAGTCAATATTCATTCCACCAGTGTTTTTAATATCGATATCAAATACACCTTTTTGACCTTTATCATAAATTGTATCTTTTGTATATCCGAATTCAAAACTTTTGTTTTCTGAACGAACATTAGTTAATACTTCAGCAGCTGGAGCAGTTGCGATACCAATACCACCGATTAAGTAACCATCTTTAATATTGATTTTGTTATCATTAATTAAACTATTTGTTCCTTGACTTCCTGCTTCAATTAACACTTTAATTTTAGTTGTTTCAGCTGGAATGTCATAAATACGGTCTAGGTGGTTCCATCCGTTAGCAGCAAGCGCAGCTTGTTCAGTTGGTAAAGGACCATTTTTTCCTTCAACTGGTTTGATTTCTTTACCAGTAAATGCATCTACGATTGTTAATTTAACTCTTTCACCTGAAGATGTTGATGTTGAACCACCGTAAGCAGCACTGTGAATTAAGTTAACGTTTAAACGAGAATTTCCATTTACATCAAATTCTTTAGAAAGTGTTGTACCTTTACTTCCTAATTCTAGATAGTAATCACGGTTTTTAACTTCACCGAACACATTTTTTCTCATTACATCAATTGTTGGAGTTACTGAAGGAACAGCACCACTACCATTAACATAACTTTTTTCACCTGAAGTTTGGTATTTTTTTAATTCTCCATCGTTTGAATAGATTTTAGATTTTGGAACTTCACGTGTACTTGGTTGTCCATCTTTATCTGTAACATTTGTCACATCAAGAGGTTTAACCGCATTAACTTTGTCCCCTTTTTCAATTTTCCAACCATTTAACATACCAGCTTCTGCATCAGCTTTTGTAATAGCTTTTTCTTGCCAGTTATATGTTGCACTACCGATTGGATCTTTTGCATTTGGAACATTATTTACTTTATTAGTAATGTCACGGCCACTTTCGTATTGTTTAGCAATTGTTTCTGATTTTTTATCTGCATCAGTGAATGTTACTTTGTCTCCGAAACCTTCTTTTAAGCTTTCGAATACACCGTTTTTAGGGTTGTTACCATAAGCAGCATGGTTTTCACTAACAGGAGCACCTAATTCAGTTTTTCCAGCTAAGTAGAATGCCAATAAATCACGCTCAGATTTTACTGCTTCTGCTTGTTGACTCATTGCTTGAGCTGATGTTGCATCTGCAGCATTTGCTTTCGTTACTACGCCATTAGCTTTTTCAATAACTTTAGTGTAAGTATCAATTACTGCTTGATCTTTTTTATTCGCATCTTTTGCTTTTTGTTCATCAAGTTTAGCTTGAATTTTAGCAATATTTGCTTGTAATTCAGTTAAAGCGTTATCTCTTTCACCTTTATATTTAGCTGCTTCTTCTGCCGAGTTAGCTGCAGTTGTATCAACTGTTCTAAATCCACTTTCACCTTGTCCAGGAATGGCTTGTCCATTACGTGGATCTTGGTTTTTATTTTCTTTTTCTTCTTTCTTGTCTGCAGTTGCTTTTGGCATACTTTCAATAACGAAAGCTTTACCGTTTACTGCTGATGTAGCTTTTGCTACTTCTTCTTTTGTTGCAGCTTCATTTGCAACTACAGCTTTTGCATTTGCTAATTCTGCTTTTGCAGACTCGATTGCTGAAGCTGTTTTTTCAGTTGATGCTGCTTTTTCTAAAGCTGCTTCTAAACGAGCAATAGCTGCTTCCAACTTGCTTGTGTCAGCTTTTGGTGTTTCTGCTGGGGCTGCCTCAGGAGCTGGGGCTGCCTCAGGAGCTGGAGCTGCTGGAGCTGGTGTTGCTGGAGCTGGTGTTGCTGGAGCTGGGGCTGCTGGTTGCTCAGCTGTTGGTGTAGCCACAGTTGATGCAGAAGTTTCAGTTGAATCTACAGGCTTGCTTGAATCTGCTTGATTTCCAGCATCAGAGTTAACCTGTTCGCTAGTCACTGTAGGTGATGTACCATGCTCTTGAGCCTGAACAGTCGCAGCCCCGCCAAACATCATATAGGCTGCTACAGCTACTGATGCTGCACCAAAACTATACTTACGGATTGAAAAGCGTTGGACCTTTTGTCCGTGGTATTTGTCCATTCTTGAATACATATTTTCTCCTTTTTAAATAATTAAATAAATTTTAATTGCGGAATTACACCCAAGTATTTCAAAAAAACCTCCATTTCCAGCTTAATTTTATACATAAAAGCAGCTACACTTAGGTACTTAATCCCTAATTTACATTATAACATTATTTTAATTAGAATATCTAAGTTTATATGCGAAATATGTAGGAAATTTTGATATATATATATATATATTAATGTGTTTTCTAGAAATTTTATTCTAAAAAAATAAGAGGCCGATATGACCTCTTACTTTGATTTTTTTATTTACGGTTTAATACGGTGCAACATACGTGGGAATGGGATAGCTTCACGGATGTGTTTTGTTCCTGCTGCAAAGGTTACCATACGTTCAATACCGATACCAAATCCTCCGTGTGGAACTGTACCGTATTTACGAAGGTCAAGGTAGAATTCATACTCTGTACGATCCATACCAAGTTCATCCATCTTAGCGACAAGGGCATCGTAATCTTCCTCACGCATAGATCCACCGATGATTTCTCCATAGCCTTCTGGAGCAAGCAAGTCTGCACAAAGCACGCGCTCTGGATTTCCAGGAACTGGTTTCATGTAGAAGGCCTTGATGGCTGCTGGATAGTTCATGACAAATGTTGGCACACCAAAGTGGTTTGAAATCCAAGTTTCATGTGGCGAACCAAAGTCATCACCATGCTCAAGATGTTCGTAGTCAGCATCTTCATCATTCTCATGCTCTTGCAAGAGGTCAATGGCTTGATCGTAAGTAATGCGTTTGAATGGCTCTGCAATGTATCGTTTCAAGAGTTCTGTATCACGTTCCAATGTTTCCAGGGCTTGAGGAGCACGGTCAAGAACACCTTGAAGAAGAGCTTTTACATAAGCTTCTTGCAAGTCAAGCGACTCATCGTGTGTCAAGTATGAGTACTCAGCATCCATCATCCAGAACTCAGTCAAGTGACGGCGTGTTTTTGATTTTTCAGCACGGAAAACTGGACCAAAGTCAAAGACACGGCCAAGGGCCATAGCTCCTGCTTCCAAGTAAAGCTGACCTGATTGGCTCAAGTAAGCTGGCGTTCCAAAGTAGTCAGTTTCAAAGAGTTCAGTTGAATCTTCTGCCGCATTTCCTGAAAGGATTGGGCTATCAAACTTCATGAAGCCATTCTTGTCAAAGAACTCATAAGTTGCATAGATGATAGCGTTACGGATTTGCATCACAGCTACTTGCTTACGAGAACGGAGCCACAAGTGACGGTTGTCCATCAAGAAGTCTGTTCCGTGTTCTTTTGGTGTGATGGGGTAGTCTTGAGATTCACCAATCACTTCGATGTCTGTGATATCAAGCTCATAACCAAACTTAGAACGTTCGTCTTCTTTGACAATACCTGTCACATAAACAGAAGTTTCTTGGCTCAAGCGTTTGATAACATCAAACTTCTCAAGTCCCACTTCTTCACCAAATTTTTCTACAAAGTTTGGTTTAAAGGCCACACCTTGGAAGAAAGCTGTTCCATCACGCAATTGCAAGAAAGCGATTTTTCCTTTTCCTGATTTGTTGGCAACCCAAGCACCAATCGTCACTTCCTGACCAACATAGTCTTTTACATCAATAATAGTTACACGTTTTGTCATTGTTTTTCCTTTTCTTTTTTTATTCTTTATGGCAAACCACTTCTATATTGTTCCCATCTGGGTCCATCATAAAAGCAGCGTAATAAATCGGTTGCTCACTGCGATAACCAGGAGCCCCATTGTCTCGCCCACCTGCCTCTAAGCCAGCCTCATAACAAGCCTGAACCTCTTCCTTATTTTCTGCTAAGAAAGCAAAGTGAATAGGATCTTGTGTCCCCTGAGCCAGCCAAAAATCACCACCAGGATGAGGGCTGTTCGGGGATAGAAAACTGATTAGAGAAGTAGTCTTAAAAGCCAATTTATAGCCCAAAGGAGCGAGAAATCTCTTATAAAATCCTTCTGAAATTTGTAAATCCTTTACCTTAATTTCAAAATGATCAATCATTCTCACTACCCATAAATTCTTTCAAGCGTTTAACTGCTTCTTTAAGCGTATCTAGATCTGTCGCATAGCTAAGACGCACATTTTCTGGTGCTCCAAATCCTGCTCCTGTTATGAGTGCCAAACCAACTTCCTCAAGAATAGCTGTTGTAAAGTCAGTCACATCCGTATAGCCTTTCATCTCCATGGCCTTTTTGACATTTGGGAAGAGATAGAAGGCCCCTTGCGGTTTGACCACTTCAAAACCAGGGACTTCACACAAGAGGGGATAGATGGTATTGAGACGTTCCTCAAAAGCTTGACGCATAACTTCCACAGAATCTTGCGGTCCAGTTAGGGCTTCGATGGTTGCATATTGTGAAACAGCAGTTAGGTTAGAAGTTGTTTGACCTGTCAATTTGCTCATAGCAGCAATGATTTCTGGATCACCCACTGCATAACCTACCCGCCAACCCGTCATGGCATAAGCTTTTGATACACCGTTAATGACAATGGTTTGCTTACGAATTGCTTCTGATAGACTTGAGATTGGAACAAATTCATTTCCATTATAAACAAGGCGACCGTATATATCATCAGCTAAAATCAGAATGTCATGCTCAACTGCCCAATTTCCGATAGCTAGTAATTCTTCACGAGTATAGATCATACCAGTCGGATTAGATGGTGAATTGAGAACCAAAACCTTTGTTTTATCTGTCCTAACTAGTTCTAGTTGATCCACTGTGACTTTAAAATCATTGTCTTCTTTAGCTTGAACAAAGACTGGAATCCCTTCTGCCATCTTGACCTGATCTCCATAACTAACCCAGTATGGAGTTGGAATAATAACCTCATCTAAAGGATTGATTACAGCCATAAAGAAAGTATATAGGGAGAACTTGGCACCTGTAGCAAAGGTAACCTCGTTACTTGCGACAGAATAGCCATAGTAGCGCTCGAAGTAGGTATTCACCGCAGCTTTTAATTCTGGTAGGCCTGAAGCTACTGTATAGAAGGAAGCCTGTCCTTCTCGAATAGCTTTAACTGCTGCATCCTGAATATTTTCAGGGGTGTGAAAATCTGGTTGTCCCAAGGTCAAGAAAAGGACATCCTTACCTTGAGCTTTTAATTTTTTTGCTCTCGCATCACTAGCTAAAGTGACACTTTCTTCCATTTCTAAAACACGGTTGGATAGTTTCATAGGCCCTCCTTATTGACCAATGCTCCTGTTTCAAAATCTACTAGATAAAAATCAGAGCCTGACTTGACTTCCCAGATTGGCTTGTCTTGATAACGGCCAAAGGTAATCTTGTCAATCTCGCCAGCTCCTTTTTCCTTAGAAACGGCTTCCGCTTTTTCTTGTGAAATACCCTGATTTAGTTGATAAACGTAAATCTTATGGTCATCTTTTCCAATCAGGACAGCAAGTGCTTCTTGTTTTTTATTACGACCAAGAATGCTATAATAGGATTCCAAGCCATTGTATAAGTCAACCTGATCAGCCTGCTCTAATCCTGCATACTGCTGAGCTAATTTTTCTCCTTCACTTTTAGCTGTTTGATAAGGTTTCATACTCAGAAACACTAGATACAGAAAGGAAGCACTGATAACCACAAGCAAAATCGTCATCCCTAGACCATACTGCCACAGTAGATTATTTTTTGCTTTGTTTTGTCTTTTTTTCACTCGTCTATTTTACCATCTATTGGGCTTTATTACAAGTGAATGCAAGAACAAACCTATATTATTTCTTCCTTCAAAGCAAACCGATTTTTCTTGATTAAAACCGAGCAAGAAAAGTAAAGACGGCTCCAAAATCAACCTATTAAAAAACCTGAGCTTGACACTCAAGTTTTCGTAAGTTTTTTTGATCTATGGAATCACTTTATCATCCATTCTTTTAGCCAATTTTCCTAAAAAGACAGGCAGTAGAAGGCTAATCAATACTAAAAATAATCCTAGATAAAGAAATGTTAGCACAAAGCCTAAATTGTCAATCAACCACCCTGTCAGCGGGAAGAACACAATCATACTTAGGCTAAACATCATAGAGTAGACACTTAGCATGGTTGCCCTTACTTCACTTGGGAGCCGCTCTTGCAAATCATTGTCAAAAATCGGCTGAAAAAGAGCATATAGAGCATTACTAATCAAATAAATCAAAATATAGATTAGAGGTGTCCCAAAGTAGGACAGCAGGTAGGTAACTCCAGTCAACAGGACGAGGATAGGGAAAATCTTCAAGGCAGCATATTTCTTTCCAAGCTTACTCGCTAGATAGACTGCGAGGATATTCAAGAGACTTCCAAGTAGCATAACTGCTGAAATTTGCCAACCACTTAAATCTGGTAACTGATTTTGATAGTAAAAATAAAACATGCACATGAGTGTTCCGACAATCTGAGACAAAATCATCCAGTTGAAGAGCATGGGATTTCGCTCCAACTCTTCCTTAACAGTCCAAATAATCTGTTTCATCGTCACACTATCAGCTTTTTCTACCTTGACACTGGGTTCTTTCAGCATCCAAATCAGGAAAAGAACTATGATAGAAGTGGCAATCATGATATAGTAGGTCAGGTGCAATTGACCATGGACAAAAAATCCCGCCAACACTGTCCCCAAAGACCGAGTTCCTTCTGCTACTCCTGACATAAAGCTTGAAATGGATAGATAGCGCTCCTTCAGCCCAGCCTCCACAGCTGAATCATAAACCATTGCTGCACTCGTCCCCGAATCAAAATTATAAGACAAGGCACTCACAGCCATAGCTAGCGCATAAATCCAAAAATTTCCCTGCCCAGCCAACATAAGAATAGAAGACACAATCCCTGCTATTCGACTTAAATAAAGATTGGTCTTATAGGAATAACGGTCAGCTAACATACCAGATGGAATTTCACAGAGAAGACTGGTCGTATGAAAAATACTCTCCAAAAGTCCAATCTGCCAAAGAGACATTCCATTTTGACTAAGAAAGAGAATCCAAAAACTGGTAATCCCTAAAAATGCAAAAAACTCAACCCCGGCCATCAGGCCAATATTCTTCCGATAATTTCTTATTAACATCTTTTCTCCTTTAACAAGTGTATTATTATTTCTTTTGTCCGTCACTTGTTAATCTGTGCCTTACATGATCTCCACCCCTTTTTAGAAGCACTCTTCAATGCCATTATTATTCCTTTAATTATTTATGAAATGATACCGGAAAATAGCCGTTCTGCAGTTTCTATTGCGAGTTTTCTTGTTTATTTTAGCACTTATGTCATCATATTACAAGAGAATATAGGAATGCTCTGCGAAAACCAAATGCATTTCAGTCGCAAGTGACTAGAGTTTCTGTAATTTTATCGTTTTCAAATTAACTCTGAGCAAATTTCTTGCAAGTCCTTTTGTTTTGTTGTAATATATTTTATAACAACGAGAGAGTTCTCGGAAATTTAAGAAAAAGGAGACACATCATGTCTAAAAAAGTATTATTTATCGTTGGATCACTACGCCAAGGTTCTTTCAACCACCAAATGGCCCTTGAAGCTGAGAAAGCACTTGCTGGTAAAGCAGAAGTTAGCTACCTTGATTATTCATCCATTCCTCTCTTCAGCCAAGATTTAGAAGTTCCAACTCATCCAGCTGTAGAGGCTGCTCGTGAAGCAGTTCTCGCTGCTGATGCCATCTGGATTTTCTCTCCAGTCTACAACTTCTCTATCCCTGGTACAGTGAAAAACTTGCTTGACTGGTTATCTCGTGCCCTTGACTTGTCTGATACACGTGGCGCTTCTGCCCTTCAAGACAAGTTTGTCACAGTATCATCTGTAGCCAATGCAGGTCACGATCAACTCTTCGCTATCTACAAGGACCTCTTGCCATTTATCCGTACACAAGTCGTTGGGGATTTCACTGCTGCACGTGTTAACGACTCTGCTTGGGCAGATGGAAAATTGGTTCTCGAAGAAACAGTCCTAAACTCACTTGAAAAACAAGCTCAAGACTTGGTCGTAGCAATTCAGTAAAAAATAGAGAATTTTAAGAAGTCTAAATCAATTATAGCCACCTCATAGGGTGGCATTTTTAGACTCAATCAAGATTTTCAGACAAACATCAGCCATCCATAAAAACCTTGAGCGTTACCACTCAAGGTTTTTAGTAGTCTTTTCCATCATAGGAAAACCATTCTAAGAATATTCTTTCATTCGAGATCTATCACTTATCATCTTCTTTCGAGAAATTAATGACTGCTTGTTGCTGATTAATCTTCTTTTCTTCGACCTACATATAGGCTCAATAGAATACCGCTACCTAGAAAAACAGAGATATAATCAGATAGAGTATCGTTGTTGCATACTATACCAGTCAAATGATTTCTTATGTGAATGTTTCATTGTGGACTTCTAAATAATATTTTATAGTTCTCACTCTACAACTAAAGATCAAAGACAATTACGCTTAATGGAGATCTTAATTCAGAATCGTAGTTGGTTGAGATTACATGAACTTGCCGAAAAATTAGGATGTACAGAACGGATTCTAAAAAGTGATTTAAATGAATTACGCGCTGCCTTCCCAACTATAGATATCCAATCTTCCATTAATGGAATTATGATAGATTTAGATGTCAACACTAGTGTGGAAGATGTTTATCAATATTTTCTTGCTCATTCTCAATCTTTTCAATTACTAGAGTATATGTTTTTCAATGAGGGCCTACCTATTTATCGAACAATAGAAAATCTTCACTCCAGTAATGCTAATCTCTATCGATTAGGTCGAAAAATTACAAAAACTCTATCCTCCCAATTTCAAATTGAACTATCTTTTACTCCATCCGAGATACGTGGTAATGAAACGGATATTCGCTATTTTTTTGCTCAATACTTTTCTGAACGCTATTATTTCCTAAACTGGCCTTTTCCTGACCTTCCTGAGGAAGATTTAACAGAGTTTGTTGACTTCTTCTATAAAATCACGAATTATCCAATGCGATTTTCAATTTATAGAATGTACAAACTGATGATAGCTATCAGTATTTACCGCATCAAAAATGGTCATTTCATCGAGTTACCAAATCATTTCTACGATGAATACTACCCTATTTTGGAAAGTATTCCAAATTTTGAAGAGATACTAGGCTATTTTTCTCAAGTATTTGAACTTGAAATCACTCCAGATATCATTGCACAAATTTTTATTTCCTTTATTCAAAGTAACATTTTCTTAGATCCTCAAGAATTCTTCAACTCTTTAGAAGAAAACAGTGAAGCAAGATACTCTTACCAATTACTGAGTCAAATATTAGAACGTCTATCAAAACAATATAAGATTACTTTTACCAACCACGATGAGCTGATTTGGCATTTACACAACACTGCTTTCTTTGAAAGACAGGAAATCTTTTCTACCCCAATCTTATTTGAACAAAAAGCATTGACGATTAAAAATTTCGAAGTTTACTTCCCAGACTTTATGGGGAGTGCGCGTCAAGAACTGGCTCAATACCGTCAAGCAATTGGACAGCATGACCATCCTGAACAGTTGGAACACTTGATGTACACCATCTTAACCCATGCTGAAAACCTCTCTACTCAGTTGTTAGAAAATCGACCACCTATCAAGGTTTTGATTATCAGTAACTTTGACCACGCCCTATCACTTACTTTTAAGGATATGCTTACATACTATTGTAACAATCGATTCACCTTTGATATTTGGGATGAATTGGAAACAAGCCCTGAGATTTTAAATCAGACAGACTACGATATCATTGTGTCTAATTTCTATATTCCAGGAATTACCAAGAAATTTATTTGCCGAAACCACCTGTCAATCATGGATTTGGTGAATCATCTTAACTGTTTATCAAATGAGATTCATATATCCAATACTTTATAAACTAAAAAAACTCAGCACGATTTTCCATGCTGGTTTTTCTTCTTTTATCCTTATTTATACTTCCTTAACAAAAACCAATTCCTGTGGTTGGGACAAGTCTTCTCTGTAAACAAATCCTGCAAAGCTTAAGCGACGAGCTTCCTCCACCGTCTGCACTTGATTTTCTATCAGGGCTGTCAGGAAGGCACCACGCGCTTTCTTAGAAATGGTTGAATGAATCTTCAGCTGACCACCCTTGTCCTCCATGAATTTGAAGGTCACCATTTTTTCTCTGATTTCCTTAGAAAATACAGTCTCAAACTCGGATGACAAGAGGGAGAAAATCACTTCTTCCTGCTTCATAGCCTCATCGTAGGCTGTCTTCCAATGGCTCTTCAAAGTCTTACCTGCGACATTTAACTTCATCAAAAAATCCAAACGGTGAGGGGCCATAGGTGACAAGGCTGGAACGACTCCGTACAAAGCCGAGGTAATAAAGACATGATTTTCAAGATAGTCTTGTTCTGTCTCGGTCAATTTATCTCGCTTGATATGACGGTACATAAGCCCATCAAAAAGTTTCAAGGCTGGATAGTGTAGAGCAGTTTGTTTTTTTAAAGTTTGGATATTTTGAAATTCTGCCGCAGCTTTCTCGGCTGAAACTTTGTAAAAACTCTCCAATTGACTAACAGAATAGAGAGCCAAGGCATCCAGCACAGCCTGACTTTCTGGTCTTAAAGGAGTTGCCTCGATACTTGGCAAGTCTGTGTTCATTTCTTTTGCTGTTGGGATTAAAATTTTCATATTAATAGTGTAGCATATTTTTTTGCCACTACCAAGAAATTCATCTGAAAAACCTCGGTTTGACCGAGGTTTCTCTATTTATTTTGGCCATCCTAACCAGATAGCTACGAGAACAAGGGATATGCCTGCTAAGCTTGTTAAGATAGATAAGAATTTATCTTTTTTCTCCTTGAACTGAGAAAAACCTATCTTCAAAGCAAGCAGTCCGAGTAGCATTGAAGCAACCATCAAATAAAAACCCATTTGTTTGTCCTCCATTAGTCTTAATTTACCTTATTATAACATATACTTTTTAAAGAAAGCTGTCTTTACTGCACTTTAAAGGTCTTGAGATAGTTATCTTTTCCGACTTGACCTTCGAAGGTTTTACCATTTTCAAGGTAAGGGAGGTCATCAGATACTGAGGCCTTGACCTTGTATATCTTACCATCAACTTTAAAGAAGTAGACGGTGTCGCCCTTGATAACAGCTGATTTGAGGTCTGCTACCACACCCTTGATACTTTCTGTGGTTTCATTATCAATTTCAAGGTCGTTTTTATTGGCGTACTTGCTGAGCAGTTCTTCTACTGTCGTAGCTACGATAACATTTTGATACTCGACTGCATCAACCAAAGCGTACTCTTTGACCAAACCAGCATTGTCCTTCAAGCCCATGATGTAGAGAGGCTTGTCATTGAGGTTGATGAGGATTGGGAAGGTTGCCTTGTAGGATTTCTCCTGAACAGCACCTTCGGCTGATTCACGGGCTGATTCTTCGGTCGCAGAAGCCAAGCTGTACTTAGTGATTTCTCCTGTTCGCATATTTTCTAGGATAAAACCAAGATTACTTTCATCAGCATTGGCCGATGTCACACCTGTGTAGAGGTAAATATCATTACCGATAGACAAGTAATTATAGCCCTTGGTAGTCTGGGTCACGTTTTTCTTGGAAATCATAGCATTCCAGAAACCGTCCTTGTACTTGCCGTTATAGTTGATTTGCTCGATGGTTTCCTCAGCTGGATAGACCCTGTCTACCCATTCTGGGACCTCTGATAAGCTGTATTCCTTGGTTTCTCCGTTTGTGGCGTCCAAGATAATGACTGAAACAGGACGGGGAACCGCAAGTCCAAATTGCTTTTGGTAAACCGTTGCTACATAGAAAGGATTACCCTCATCGTCCACCTCAAAAGATGGAGTCTTGAAGATTTTAGTTGGGTACTTCAAGCGCAGGTGACGCTTGATATCGCGGTTAAAATACTCCGAGTCCGAATACTTGATTGGTGTCTTCAAGTCCACCAAGTCCGCATTACCGGTTACCATGTCCACCTTGATATACTCGCCGATTCCCTTGGCTTGATTATTAAACCACTTGATAGGATCTGCGTATTCTAGTGGCGTAACTCGATAAGGTTTCCCATCAATCGTCAATTGGGTATAGGTATCTGCCGCTACATACTGCGATACCTTATCTGTTAGGGAACCCAAGTAGCGGTCCCCAATTTTTTCAGCAGTGCTTCTATCTAGGATAGGAACTTTACTAGTATCAGTCTTAGGAAATTCAGTAAACTCTTTTTCCGTAACCGTGACTACATTGGCATAATTTTTAGCCTGAAAAATGCTGGAAGTCACAAAGGAAACCAAGGCTGCCAAGAGAAGAATTCCTCCAATAGAAGCTAAAAGAATTTTCCCTAACCGATTGATTTTGAAACCCTCTAGATTTAAGGCAGCTTCTGCCTTGCCGTGGCGCACATGAACCGTTTTGACCAGATTGATTCCCTTGCCAAAGCCAAATAAGACTGCTACAACCAGCAAATGCCCACAGAGGAAAAAAAGAAATTCCCAGCTGGTCAGGTTAAGAGGCGGTAAGAAGATATACCAGGTCGTTGCGATAAAAATAAGTTCAAAGACTATTCGTTTCATTTGCTTTCCTCCTAAATGATTCGTCCTTCCAAGTGATCCAGTTCATGCTGGCAAATCTGAGCTGGGAAGCCTGTCAAGGTAATGGTCTGTTCCTGCCACTTGCTGTCACGATAGGAAACCCTTATAGTTTCATAGCGCTTAGTAGGTCTCACACCTACCAAGGACAAACAGCCTTCCTCTGTCTCATAAGCTCCTTCAAAAGACAGGAGTACTGGGTTAAACATGACAACAGGAACCAGGCCAAGATTAAAGATAATCACGCGCTTCTGCACCCCAATCATATTGGCAGCTAAACCAACACAGGTCTCGCGATTTTCTAAGAGTGTATCCTGCAAATCTCTGGCAAGATAAAGATCTTCTTGACTTGCCGGTTGAGACACCTGAGATAAAAATAAAATATCCTTTACAATTTTCTTCTCCACTTCCTCACACTCCTCTTTCTTTTTACTATATTATAGCAATTATAGCACAAAAGCCGATAACTGCAAGCCCTTTCCCTCAACTGTAACAAAAAGCCATCCGAAGATGACTTTTTTTAAATCGCATTCTTGTCAAAACCGAGTTTACGTTGGATAAATTTAACGATTTCGACAATGATAATCATTGAGAAGCTTCCAGCCATAACAATTCCCCATTGAGACAAGTCTAGTTTGGTTACGTGGAAGATTCCTTCAAGCGGTTCTACGACGATTGTTGCCATGAGAAGGATGAAGGATACCAAGATAGACCAATTGAAAGTCTTAGACTTGAATGGGCCAACTGTCAAGATGGATTGGTAAACAGACTTGACATTGTAGGCATGGAAGAGTTGAATCAAACCAAGGGTTGCAAAGGCCATAGTAAGGGCATCCGCATGAATGGCATGATTGTCACCCACGTGAACTGGGTAAAGAAGAGCAAGGCCATAAACACTCATAACAATAGCTGCTTGGAGTACACCTTGATAGATGATAGAACTCAAAACACCACCTGAGAAGAAGCTTGCCTTGCGTCCACGTGGTTTATGGTTCATGACACCAGGCTCAGCAGGTTCAACACCTAGTGCAATTGCTGGGAAGGTATCCGTTACCAAGTTGATCCACAAAAGATGAACTGGCTGCAAGACGTCCCAACCAAACAAGGTTGATAGGAAGATAGTTAATACTTCAGCAGTATTGGCAGAAAGTAGATACTGAATAGTCTTTTGAATGTTTGAGAAGACCTTACGTCCTTCTTCCACTGCAACGATGATAGTCGCAAAGTTATCATCTGCAAGAATCATGTCAGAAGCCCCCTTAGAAACCTCTGTACCAGTGATTCCCATACCGATACCGATATCTGCTGTTTTCAAAGCCGGAGCATCATTGACACCGTCACCTGTCATGGCAACGACTTTACCTTGTTTTTGCCAAGCCTTGACGATACGAACCTTGTGTTCTGGAGACACACGGGCATAAACAGAGTATTGACCAACTACTTTTTCAAAGTCTTCATCAGATAGTTCGTTGAGCTCAGCACCAGTTAAAACGTGGCCTTCGGTATCATTTGCATCGATGATTCCCAAACGTTTAGCAATAGCTTCTGCAGTGTCTTGGTGGTCACCCGTAATCATGATTGGACGGATGCCAGCTTCCTTGGCTACACGAACAGCCTCAGCTGCCTCAGGACGTTCAGGGTCAATCATCCCAATCAAACCAGTGAAGATTAAATCATTTTCAAGCTCTTCAGAAGTGAGATTTTCTGGAATGCTATCGATAATCTTATAAGCACCAGCAAGGACACGCAAGGCTTGGTGGGCCATTTCAGAGTTGTTTGTATGAATGAGGTTTGTAACCTTTTCATCAATCGGAGCAATATCCCCAGCCTTATCACGAAGAACACAACGTTTTAAGAGTTGGTCTGGCGCACCCTTGACTGCTACAAGGAATTTACCATCTGGCAATGGGTGAACTGTTGACATGAGCTTACGTTCAGAATCAAATGGCAACTCAGCCACACGAGGATATTTCTCTAAAAATCCTTTGACATCGTAACCCTTATCCAAGGCATACTGGATGAAGGCTGTTTCGGTTGGGTCACCAATCAGGTTGCCTTCCACATCAATTTTCGTATCATTGGCCAAGACAACTGAACGAAGAAGGGGCATTTCAAGACCCAGTTCAATATCATCAGCTGAGTCATGTAGGACTGCATCGTAGAAGACTTTTTCGACGGTCATCTTGTTCATAGTCAGTGTACCAGTCTTATCAGAAGCAATGATTTCAGTTGAACCGAGGGTTTCTACAGCCGGCAACTTACGAACGATAGAGTTTCGCTTTGCTAAAACTTGAGTACCAAGGGCAAG
The DNA here is from genome assembly GCF_003942965.1 of Streptococcus mitis. Taxonomy (GTDB): domain Bacteria; phylum Bacillota; class Bacilli; order Lactobacillales; family Streptococcaceae; genus Streptococcus; species Streptococcus mitis_BH. The sequence continues at coordinate 84,966 of NZ_RJOG01000005.1, forward strand.
AACGATAGTCACGATAGCTGGGAGACCTTCTGGAATGGCTGCAACAGCAAGCGCAACAGAGGTCATCAACTCACCGAGTGGATTTTTCCCTTGAATGAAGACACCAACAACAAAAGTAACAAGAGCAATAACCAAAATTGCATAAGTCAAGACCTTAGAAAGGTTGTTCAAATTTTGTTTAAGTGGTGTATCTGTCTCATCCGCATCTTGAAGCATGCCAGCAATATGACCAACTTCCGTGTACATACCTGTATTGACAACAACACCAAGACCACGACCATAGGTCACGTTAGAGTTTTGGAAGGCCATATTGACACGGTCACCAATACCAGCATCTGCAGCAAGTTCAACTGTCAAGTCTTTTTCGACTGGCACAGACTCACCTGTCAAAGCAGCTTCTTCAATTTTAAGAGAGTTGGCTTCAATCAAACGTAGGTCTGCAGGTACTACATCACCTGCTTCAAGGGCAACGATATCTCCAGGTACCAATTCTTTAGAGTCAATCTCCGCCATATGCCCATCACGAAGAACGCGGGCAGCTGGACTTGACATAGATTTGAGGGCTTCGATTGCTTCTTCGGCTTTTCCTTCTTGGTAAACACCAAAGGCAGCATTAATGATAACCACGGCTAAGATAATGATGGCATCTGCGATATCTTCCCCACCAGAAGTCACGACTGACAAGATTGCTGCCGCAACTAGGATGATAATCATCAAATCCTTAAATTGCTCGATAAATTTGACCAGGATTGATCGTTTCTCGCCTTCTTCGAGTTCATTGTGGCCAAATTCGGCAAGGCGCTTTTCTGCCTCACTTGATGACAAACCTTGCTCGGTCGCATCCACAGCCTGCAAGACCTCTTCAGGACTCTGAGTGTAAAACGCTTGGCGTTTTTGTTCTTTTGACATGTGTCTCCTCCTTGACATTGTGTGTAAAACAGACTCTCTTTTTCCTCATCGTATCTTTTCACGACAAACAAAAAGAGACCTGTTAATCATAACAAGTCTCGCTGTTTAAGATAGCGCCGGAAAACATACTTTTCAGTACAAAATTCGGAATGACGACACTATCACAGGTTTCTGCCAGCTACTCCCTTGAGTAGTACTATTATACCAAATTTTGAAAAGTTTTCAAAGACTAAAAACTGACTTATTTGAATTTTCCCTTGAAAACCAGTATAATGGTAGAATGCTATATGACTAGAAAGGAAGTTGAATGAAGCAATCTATCTCAAATCTCAAGTTAGCTGAGCGTGGGGCCATTATCAGCATTTCAACCTATTTGATCTTGTCTGCAGCGAAATTAGCAACTGGTCACCTTCTTCATTCATCCAGTTTGGTAGCCGATGGTTTCAACAACGTGTCGGACATCATTGGAAATGTAGCCCTCTTGATTGGGATTCGAATGGCGCGCCAGCCTGCTGACCGAGACCACCGTTTTGGCCACTGGAAGATTGAGGATTTGGCTAGCTTAATCACTTCTATCATCATGTTCTATGTCGGATTCGATGTCCTAAGGGATACCATTCAGAAGATTCTCAGTCGTGAAGAAACGGTCATTGACCCTCTGGGTGCAACTCTAGGAATTATGTCTGCAGCGATTATGTTTGTGGTCTATCTCTACAATACTCGCCTCAGTAAGAAATCCAACTCTAAGGCTCTGAAGGCTGCTGCTAAGGACAATCTTTCTGACGCTGTTACCTCACTTGGTACTACTATTGCTATCCTAGCTAGCAGTTTCAATTATCCCATTGTGGATAAACTGGTCGCTATCATCATCACTTTCTTTATCTTGAAAACAGCCTATGATATCTTCATCGAGTCTTCCTTTAGCCTTTCAGATGGCTTCGACGACCGCCTACTTGAGGACTACCAAAAGGCTATCATGGAAATTCCCAAAATCAGCAAGGTTAAGTCCCAAAGAGGTCGCACCTACGGTAGCAACATTTACCTTGATATTACGCTAGAAATGAATCCTGACTTGTCGGTTTATGAGAGCCACGAGATTGCGGATCAGGTCGAGTCTATGTTGGAAGAACGTTTTGGAGTCTTTGATACCGATGTCCATATCGAGCCAGCATCTATCCCTGAGGATGAGATTTTAGACAATGTCTACAAAAAATTGCTTATGCGCGAGCAATTGATTGACCAAGGAAATCAACTGGAAGAACTCTTGGCTGACGATTTTGTCTATATTCGTCAAGATGGAGAGCAGATGGATAAAGAGGCCTATAAAGCCGAAAAAGACTTGAATTCCGCTATCAAGGATATTCAGATCACTTCCATCAGTCAGAAGACCAAACTCATCTCCTATGAGTTAGATGGTATCATCCATACCAGTATCTGGCGTCGCCACGAAACTTGGCAAAATGTCTTTCATCAAGAAACTAAAAAAGAATAGAGAAATCCTGTCATGAGACGGGATTTTTCTATTCTTCTAACTATCAAAGTCACTTAAATATTCATAGCGTTCGTATTTTTCAAGAAGTGCTTCGTTTTTCTCATCTAGCTCTTTTTGGAGAGTAGCCAGCTTACCAAAGTCAGAGCCATTTGCCTGCATCTCCTCTTCAATAGCAGTGATACGGTTTTCCAAGGCTTCAATATCGCCTTCAATACTTGCCCACTCCTGCTTTTCTTGGTAGGTCATGCGTTTCTTATCTTCACGGACCTTGACCACTTTTTCTTTTTCAATCTTTTGCACTTGATTGGCCATCTCTGTTTCAAAGGCTTTTTCATCTAAGTAGTCGGTGTAATGACCAAAGAAAGGACGAATCTTGCCATCCTCAAAAGCCAGAATCTTAGTCGCTACCTTATCCAAGAAATAGCGGTCGTGACTAACAGTCAAAACTGGACCAGCAAAGCCTTGCAAGAAATTCTCCAAAACTGTCAAGGTCGCAATATCTAGGTCATTTGTCGGTTCGTCCAAAAGAAGAACATTGGGTTTTTCCAAGAGCAGTTTGAGGAGATAAAGACGTTTTTTCTCTCCCCCAGACAATTTCTCAATCAAGGTTCCATGAGTCGAACGTGGGAAAAGGAACTGCTCCAGCAACTCTGCAATCGAAGTCGTAGAACCACCGCTAGTCTTGAACTCTTCTGCCACTTCCTGCAAGTAATTGATCACTCGCTTGCTTTCATCCAAGCCCTCAATTTGCTGAGAGAAATAGGCAATGCGAACAGTTTCCCCAATCACAACTTGACCTGCTGTAGGCTCAAGACTTCCTGCAATCAAGTTGAGTAGGGTTGATTTTCCCACACCGTTATCCCCAACGATTCCGATACGGTCTTTAGCCTGAACTAAGAGATTAAAATCTTGCAAAATAGGCTTGTTTTCATAGGCAAAGGAAACATCCTGAAACTCGATAACTTTCTTCCCAATCCGACTGGTTTCAAAGTTCATGGTCAAGTCTGTCTCAGCAGCACCCACTGAAACATCCTTTTTCAGATCATGGAAACGATTGATACGAGCCTGCTGCTTGGTCGCACGCGCCTGCGGTTGTCTGCGCATCCAGGCCAATTCTTGTTTGTAGAGTTGTTCTTTTTTGTGAAGAAGAGCCGCGTCGCGCTCATCCTGTTCCGCCTTTAGGCGAACATAGTCCTGGTAATTTCCCTGGTACTCGGTCAAGCCTGCGCGATCCAATTCGAAAATCCGAGTTGACAAAGCGTCTAGGAAATAGCGATCGTGGGTGATAAAAAGGACGGTCTTCTTAGAATTTTTCAAAAAGAGGGTCAGCCACTCAATAGTCGCAATATCCAGATGGTTGGTCGGCTCATCCAGAAGCAATAGGTCGTGGTTGCCAAGAAGAACTTGCGCCAACTGGACCCGTCTTCTCAGACCACCTGACAATTCTCCAACTGGAGTAGATAAGTCCTGAATACCCAGCTTACTAAGAACCGTCTTGACCTGACTCTCAATTTCCCAAGCTTGGAGAGAGTCCATTTCTGCCATGACCCGTTCCAAACGCGCCTGCTTGTCCTCACTGTAGTTGAGCATGATCAATTCATACTCACGAATGAGTTGGATTTCCTTGAGGTCGCTGGAGAGGACCGTATCCAAAACTGTCTTTCTATCATCAAAATCAGGATCTTGGGTCAAGTAACCAATCTGGTAATCATTCTTAGCTGAAAAGGGACTGACATCCCCATCAAAGCCAGAAACACCAGAAAGAACATCTAAAAGGGTGGTCTTCCCCGTTCCATTGACACCAATCAAACCAATTCTGTCTAGGTCATGGATAATAAAAGAAATATCCTTAAAAACGGTCTTGTCACCGACGGATTTACTTAGTTTTTCAACGATAAAATCACTCATTTTTTCTCCCTCAGATAAGCATGGATGGCTTGACGGTCATTTTCCAATTCTCCATCGACAATGGCATACTCAATCTCTGTTAAAATCTCTCCCAAGTCTGGACCTGGTTGAAAGCCATATTCCTTAATCAAAATACCACCATTAATCTGAATTTCTTTCTTGTCATGAATGGTCAGACTCTGGTAGGTTTCTATGATGACTTGTGGGTTGACTGGTTTTCCCTGAGCCTGACGAAGATTTTCAGCCTGTAAAATCAAATCCAAGTCAAAGCGATAACAATCGCGCTTGCTCAATTCTCCCTTTTCACGCAAGGCTAAAATAGTCAGTAAATTCTGAACTTGCTTAGCAAACTGACGTGAGGTCTTCCAAGCTTTCAAAAATGGCTGCACATTTTCAATCTCCAAAGCCCACAGTAAAGCCGCCCAGGCTTGTTCAGAGGATTCAAAAGTAAAATCAGTCTCCAAATCAAACAGTCTGTTAAGCTTGTCCTGGCTAGCTGCCATATCAGGGAGATAGTCATAAGCTTGACTCTCAATCATGGAAGCCAAACCCCTTCTCCAAAATGGAGCCAACAAGAGTTTATCAAACTCAACAAAAGTACGCTCTACAGAAATTTTCTCCAAAAGTGGCGTCAAGTTCTTCATAGCTTTAAATGTTTCTGGCTCAAGTTCAAAGCCAAGACTAGCCTGAAAACGGAAACCACGCATAATTCGTAGAGCATCTTCGTTGAAACGCTCACTAGCTACACCAACCGCTCGCAAAACTTGATTTTCTAAATCTTCTAGCCCATGGAACAAGTCAATGATTTCCCCTGTCTCGTCCAAGGCAAAGGCGTTGACTGTGAAATCACGGCGTTTGAGGTCTTCTTCTAGCGAGCGAACAAAGGAAACCGCACTAGGTCTACGGTAGTCCACATAGACATCTTCTGTCCGAAAAGTAGTCACCTCATACTCCTCGTCCCCATCTAAGACCAAGACAGTTCCATGCTCGATTCCGATATCGGCTGTTCGCGGAAAAATCTGCTTGGTTTCTTCTGGATAAGAAGACGTCGCAATATCCACATCGTGGATGGGACGATTGAGGAGGGCATCTCGAACAGAGCCCCCAACAAAGTAGGCCTCAAAACCTGCTTCTTTAATTTTTTCTAATACTGGTAAAGCCTTCTGAAATTCAGAAGGCATTTGCGTTAATCTCATAATAAGTGTTCTAATCCATAGACAAGCTCATGACGCTTGACAACTTCTTTAATTCCCAAATTCACCCCTGTCATGAAGGAGCTACGATCATAGGAGTCATGACGGAGGGTCAATCCTTCTCCCTGATTACCAAAGATGACTTCCTGATGGGCTACCAAACCTGGCAAACGAACTGAGTGAATCCTCATGCCATCAAAGTCAGCACCACGGGCACCTGCAATCAATTCTTCCTCATCAGGCGCACCTTGCTGGGTAGACTCTCGAACTTCTGCCATTAACTCAGCTGTTTTAATAGCTGTTCCACTCGGAGCATCCTTTTTCTTGTCATGATGGAGCTCGATAATCTCCACATTTGGGAAATATTTGGCAGCCTGCCTTGCAAATTGCATGAGCAAGACGGCACCCAAGGCAAAGTTAGGAGCGATCAAGCCACCCAAATCTTGAGCACGAGAAAATTCTTTTAACTCTGCAATTTCTTCACTTGTGAAACCAGTCGTTCCAACTACTGGAGCAAAGCCATTTTCAAGAGCAAAGCGTGTATTTTCATAGGCAACAGCTGGTGTAGTAAAGTCTACCCAGACATCCGCTTCAAAACCTGCTAAATCAGCCTTATCCTTGAAAACAGGAATTCCCTGCCATTCTGACTCAGACTCGAAAGGATCCAAAACTGCTACCAAGTCCAAATCTGGATCAGCCAAGACCATCTGACAAGCAGCCTGACCCATCTTTCCCTTAAAACCAGCAATAATTACTCGAATACTCATCTCTACTCCTGTCTAAGATATAAAGGACATTAGCTACCCATGAAAAATAGGTAATGAGGCTGACTTTCCATGAAAGTCAAGGCAGTCATCTTTTTTCAAGAGGCAGATAGTCCATGTTCAATTTCCCAAGATACAAAGCCTGTAAGAACACAACGTGAAAATAGGAGTTCTGTTCAAAGAGTGTCTACTCCTTGGAAAAACTATCTTTTTCACACAAGGTTTCAGGCGTGTTCAATTTCTAAGATACAAGCCTTCTTAACTAGTCTAGAAGTACTAACTAAATCACTGGAATATAACCTAGAGCAATACTTCCTGCTCCTAGGTGGGTTCCAATGACACTACCAAATGTAGCAAGTGAAATATCCGTACCTACTCCAGATTCAAGTAAGTGCTGACGCAATTCTTCAGCCTTTTCAGGAGCATTCCCGTGAATGACAATGATACGGTATTGGCCTGAAGCTGTGGCTTCCTTGATAATTTCAATTAAGCGCTTGGTTGCTTTCTTTTCAGTACGAACTTTTTCGTAAACTTCAATCACACCTTGGTCATTGAAATAGAGGATTGGCTTAATGCTTAGCAGATTGCCCAAAATCGCAGCTCCATTTGAAAGGCGTCCACCTTTAACCAAGTGGTCCAAGTCATCCACCATGATGAAAGCAGATGTGTGACTAATTTGAATAGCTAGCTTATCCTGAATAATGGCAAAGTCATCACCCTGGTCTCGCCAGTTAAAGACACTTTCAACCATGATACCCAGAGGAGCACTTGTAATCAAAGTGTCTGGGAAGGCAATGGTTAAGCCCTCATAGTCATCGACCATATACTGGATATTTTGGTAAAAACCTGAAATTCCAGAAGATAGGAAAAGCCCCAAAGCATGGGTATAGCCTTGTTCTTTAAGCGAAGTTAGAATCTCATCTAACTTTGCAATACTTGGTTGACTGGTCTTAGGCAATTCAGAAGCCTGAGCCATTTTTTGGTAAAACTCCTCAGCAGTCAGATTGATACCTTCGACATACTCCTCACCATCAATATTGACAGGAATATCCAAGACAAATAAATCTTCTCTTTGTAAGGTCTCTGCACTGAGATAGGCAGAGGAATCTGTGATAACAGCTAATTTCATATTAGAACTCCAAATTGATTCCTGGTAAGTCTAATGCAATTTCAGTTACTTCATAAGTCAAACGGTTGAGCATGTTCAAACATGGACGAGCCAAGGTTTCCACTTCTTCTTGGTTCAATTCACTTGGTTCGTTAACAATACGACCATCGATATGGTTTACCTGTGAAATGGTTCCACTAATGACAAACTTATCAAATACAATCATAAAGGTCAAGATGACAATCAAGGAAGTCACTTGATTTTCTTGATCATGTTGAATCAATTGGAAGTTCACATCCACCTTAGTTTCAGGAGCTCCATTTTCATTTTCCCATTCAAAATTACGCGCATCAAAATGATACTGACTAACAAATTCTTGTTCACGTTTAAGATTCATGTCTCTCTCCCTCGGCTACAATATTATAAGCTATTGTACCATAATTTTTTATTTTCATCTAGTTTTCTAGGATTTAGTCAATCCCGATTTCAGCTCGAACCACATCAGCGATGGTATCAACATAGTAGTCTACTTCTTCTGTTGTAGGTGCTTCTGCCATGACACGCAAAAGGGGTTCTGTTCCACTTGGGCGAACAAGGATACGGCCATTCCCTGCCATTTCAACTTCCATCTTATCGATAATTGCCTTGATAGCTGGCACTTCCATAGCCTTTTCCTTCATGGCATTTTCCACTCGGATATTGACTAATTTTTGTGGATAGATGGTTACTTCTGCTGCCAACTCTGACAAGCTCTTACCAGTTTCCTTCATAATTTTTGTCAATTGGACAGCTGATAATTGACCATCACCTGTTGTATTGTAGTCCATCAAGATGACGTGACCAGACTGTTCACCACCAAGGTTGTAGCCTGATTTTCGCATTTCTTCAACAACGTAACGATCGCCAACTGCAGTGACTGCCTTGTTAATGCCTTCACGGTCCAAGGCCTTGTGGAAACCAAGGTTGGACATAACAGTTGTCACGATTGTATTTTGAGCCAATTGTCCTTTTTCAGAAAGGTATTTTCCGATGATGTACATGATTTTGTCACCATCAACGATCTCACCATTCTCATCAACAGCAATCAAACGGTCACTGTCTCCGTCAAAGGCCAAACCAATAGCTGAGCCACTTTCTTTGACCACTTCTTGAAGGGCTTCTGGGTGGGTTGAACCAACATTAAGGTTGATGTTAAGACCATCTGGTGTTTCCCCGATAACAGTTAATTGAGCGCCAAGATCTGCAAAGATTTGACGGGCACTAGTAGAAGCTGCCCCATTAGCTGTATCCAAGGCAACCTTCATTCCATCAAGAGGAGTTCCAGTTGAAACAAGGTAGCCTTCATACTTACGCAAGCCTTCTGGGTAATCTACCAAGGTTCCCAAACCTTCTGCACTTGGACGAGGAAGAGTATCTTCTGCAGCATCTAACAGGGCTTCAATTTCTGCTTCTTTTTCATCATCTAGTTTGAAACCATCACCACCAAAGAACTTAATCCCATTATCAAGGGCTGGGTTGTGGCTGGCAGAAATCATGACACCTGCACTGGCTCCCTCAGTTTTTACCAAGTAAGCTACTGCTGGTGTTGCAAGGACACCAAGTTTGTAGACGTGAATCCCTACAGAGAGGAGACCTGCCACCAAGGCGGATTCTAGCAATTCCCCAGAAATACGTGTGTCACGTCCTACAAAAACTTTCGGAGCTTCCGTTTCATGTTGGCTAAGAACATAGCCTCCAAAACGTCCTAGTTTAAAGGCCAATTCTGGCGTTAATTCTACATTAGCTTCTCCACGGACTCCATCAGTCCCAAAATATTTACCCATTTTTATAAAATCCTTTTCCTATTTTTAATTCGTTTTTGAACTAGTTGCTTTCGTTGACGAAGATGTCTCCGACGAACTGCTTGTAGTTGAATTTGATGTGCTTGAACTTGGTGCTACTGGTTTTGTAGTGACCTTCATTGTCGTATCAAATGGAGTAATCACCGCTGGTAAGACAACACCATTACGATCGATTGCCTGCAAAGGTACTGAACCACTGTAGTTACCTGTTATGCGTTCGCTGGTTGGTAAAAGCGCAATAATCCGATCGATTTTAGCTAGTGTTTCTTGGTCAGTTGTGACAGAAACTCGTTCGTTTGACACAGTTACACTATCAATTTGTAGCTTGGGATCAATCTGGCTTTGGTCAACTTGTGGCACAACAATCATCCCATCTCGTTTAACCTTCTTCCCAACTTTCACTGTAATCTTTTGAGGCGTTGCCACAGCAGTCAATCCACTTGGAAGATTTTCAATATTCAAGGGAACTTCAATTGTTCCAATACTGGCATCCGTCAAATCAGCAGTTACCTTAAACTTACGAGTGCTCTCCTGCATTTCGCTGGCCAAGGTCACACGATTAGCTCCGGTTAATACCACTGAAACTTCTGATGCAAATCCGCTAATGAAATACTGTTCATTATCATAATGGATATCGATAGGAACGTTCGTTATCGTATTGGTGTAGGTTTCTGATTTGACCTGCCTTGCGGTATTGCTATTTTGAAAGTTGGTTGACGTTGCATAGATGAATAAGATACAAGCAAAAAAGAGAGATGAAATGATGTATAGACTATTTTTTCTCATATTTCCAACCTCCTAACAAACGGTCCTTGAAACTGACTTTTTCCTCAACGGCTGGCAAAAGAATTGCTCGTAGCTCTGCTTCAAATTCTTCAATCGTCAAGTCGTGCTTGAAAACACCGTTATAGGTAATAGAAATGCCACCTGTTTCCTCTGAGACGATGAAGGTCAAGGCATCGGATACTTCTGACAAACCGATAGCCGCCCGGTGTCTGGTCCCAAATTCCTTGGAAATCCCTGTGCTTTCTGTCAAGGGCAGATAGGCAGAGGTGACTGCAATCCGATTTTCTCTGATAATCACAGCACCATCGTGTAGGGGAGTGTTGGGGATAAAGATATTAATAAGGAGTTCAGCTGAAATATTGGCATCCAAAGGAATCCCTGTCGCAATGTATTCTTGCAAGGTCCGAACTCGTTGGATGGCAACCAGAGCACCAATCTTACGAGGACTCATATATTCAACCGACTTGACAAAGGAACGAATCATTTGCTCTTCTGCACTAATTTGAGCAGTAGAAAAGAAATCTGTCGCCCTTCCCAAACGTTCCAAACCAGTCCGAATCTCTGGAGAGAAGATAACAACCGCAGCAATAACCCCATAGGTGATAATCTGATTAATCAACCAAGAAATCGTTGTTAAACCAAGGATATTGGCCACAACCTGGGCTAATACAAAGATCACGACCCCACGCACCAAAATCATAATCTTGGTGCCAGCTATCGCTTTTGTAAAACGATATAAAATATAGGCCACAATCAAAATATCAAACACATTGATGGCAATACTCCAAGGACTAGAAAACAAGCTAGTCCAATATTGCAGATTGGATAATTGTTGAAAGTTCATCTGCTGTCTCCTCTCTGTCCAAACACGTTCCTTTCTATTATACCATTTTTCTGGCATTTTTTTCTTTCTTTGCATAGCTATTCTACAACGTTTAATAAACTCTATTTAGCTTTCAATATTTAAAAGGTTTATGCCATGTTCCTCTGAAACTGATGCTTTTTTTAACCGATAGATTTAAACTTTTTCCTATAATTTAAAACATAGTAAAACACCCCAAATGTTAGTTTTCTATCTAACTTTTGGGGTGCATGTTAAAATTAAATCTAAGCTCTCTTTTGAAGTAAGTACATGACAAAGATAGAGGTTACAATCAACCAGGATCCTAAGATTGCAAAAACCAGCATCCCATTGTGAGTTAGTAATCCAATTGCCCCTAGAACAAATGGAGTCGTAAAGGCTCCAAAACTACAGCCTAAAACCGCAAATGAGGTTGCTTGGTTGAGGAGTTTAGCTGGAATTCTTTCAGAGACAAGTTGAAAGACCGTCGTCAAGGCTACACTGTAGGCAAAACCAGCAAGAATGCTTCCTGCCACTACCACCCACAAGGATGGAGACAGGGCAATCACGATTTGCCCTAAGCCGAAGGTAATACCAGACCAGAGGAGCAGTTTCTCTTTAAAGATAGAAATCAAGAAAGAAAAACTCACACCAGCCACAATCCCAATCAACTGCATGACACTAAGAACAAAACTAGATAACTGGGCATCTCCAAGTCCTCTTTCCACCATCAAACTTGGAATACGGATGGTAATAGCCGTATTGGTACAAACTACAACTGCTGCTTCAATAGCTAGGATAAAAATCAAGCCTTTCATTTCCCGAGTTAAGCGACTTGCTTCCTTCTCCTTTTTCTTGACTTCTTTCTTTTTCTTTCCATAAGGGACAAAGAGCAGATAAAGGGTTAGCACCAAAAATCCAGCACTATAGGCTAGGAAGGTAGCTGTCCAACCAAAAGCTAACAACTGGCCGACTGCTAAGGTAATGAGAGAAGCTCCAACGACTTCTGCAGAACCGCGTAGACCTAGCATCTGAATTCGCGTTTTTCCTTGATAACGTTCACTGATAATCGAAATAGCCTTGGCATTGATCATCCCAACACCCAAACCAAAAAGAATCCGTGTTCCAAAAACAAAGGGGTAGGCTTGATACCAAAAGGGAGCTGTTCCACTCAGTGATAAAATCAGCAAGCCCAAACTGATCTGTAAACGCTCAGGAAATATTTTTTCTAAGAAACCATTTAGCAGTAACATGATCATAATTCCAAAGGATGGTAAGCTCGCCAAGAGCTCAATTTGTTCCTTAGGATAACCTTGATAATAGTCAAACATGGCTGGCAGGGCACTCGAGATGGAAAAGGACGTAATCAAAACGAGGGAGAGGGCCAAAATACTGGCCCGTTCTAAAAATTGTTTCATGAAATCTCTTTCTATATTTCTCTTAATCTTCTACTTTTTTGATAGTTATCAAACAAGCAAGAAAAGAAGAAGCCTCTTTGGTGTACAGACTCCTTCTTAAACTAGAAAATGAATCCCTTGTGTCTTAGGATGATTTTCTCTTGATTTGCTTGATAAAGTAGAAGATAAATCCTACCACCATATAGGCAACAAAGATAATCAGACACCACTTGAACACGATATCCCAACCCTTGTTTACATTCAAAAAGAAGTAAGGGAAAGGATTATCCTTGGCATTTGGAATATTGAGTTTTAAGACCAAGCCATTAAAAAGAGCAAAAATCATATAAAGCAAGGGTAAAATCGTCCACACAACTGGATCCCAGATTTTGTATTGTCCCTGTTTATCAAAAAAGAGGGTATCTGCTAAAAACCAAAGGGGAACGATATAGTGGCAAAGGAAATTTTCTAGAGTATAGAAATTAGTCGCAATGGGCGCCAAGAGAAAATGATAAATCACACAGGTAATCATGATACTCATGGTGACCCCACCTTTTAAGCGCAAGAGACTTGACCTTTGCCAATTTTCACCTAAACGGCTCATAACCTTTAGGAGATAGAGCGTAAAAATCGCTACTAAGAGGTTGGACAGAACCGTATAATAGAGCAACATCCCAAATCCACCATGCTTGGCGATTTCAAGATAAACTCCCGTAAAAGCCGCTAGAAACAAGAAGATACGGCTATAAAATACAAGTTTGTAATTCTTTGACATGCTTAAATTTTCTTCACAAACTCTGATTTGAGTTTCATGGCACCAAAGCCATCAATTTTACAATCGATATTATGGTCGCCTTCTACGATACGGATATTTTTCACGCGCGTCCCTTGTTTCAAATCTTTTGGCGCACCTTTTACTTTTAAGTCCTTGATGAGAGTTACTGTATCACCGTCAGCCAATTTATTTCCGTTGACATCGATAGCAACAAGGCCCTCTTCTACATCTGCAACTTCAGCAGGATTCCACTCATGAGCACACTCTGGGCAAACCAGTAGGGCACCGTCTTCGTAGACATACTCTGAGTTACATTTTGGGCAATTTGGTAAGTTGTTCATGGTTTCTCCTTATCATCATTCACTATTCTTTGAAAATCAAAATTTCTCGAACAGCAACTATTATACCTTAAAATCAGCATTTTGACAAATATAGAAAAAAACCGATATCAATCTATCGGCTTTTCTACATCTACATTCTTTTTTTAGCTTCTGCTTTGATTTTTTCAACTACTTCCTGAATGTTCAAGCCAGTTGTATCAAGATAGACAGCGTCCTCTGCTTGTTTGAGAGGCGAAGTCTCACGATGACTATCCTTGTAGTCACGCGCAGCAATTTCCTCTTTTAGGGTTTCAAGGTCTGTCTCAATTCCCTTGGCGATATTTTCCTTATAACGACGTTCTGCTCTTTCATCAACAGAAGCTACTAGGAAAATCTTCAGTTCTGCTTGTGGTAATACAACCGTTCCAATATCACGACCATCCATGACAATCCCACCTTGCTGGGCAATCTCTTGTTGGAGAGAAACTAGTTTCTCACGTACTTCAGGAATTGCCGCAATGGCTGAAACATGATTGGTCACTTCATTTTCACGAATAGGATGGGTAATATCCACATCTCCTACAAAGACAAGCTGTTCCCCAGTTTCTGAACGCCCAAAACTAATTGGATGCTGGTCCAACAAGGCTAGAAGTGCTTCAACTTCTTCCACTCCTAACTGGTTCTTGAGGGCCATATAGGTCGCTGCACGATACATAGCACCTGTATCTAGATAGGTGTAACCAAAATCCTTGGCAATGATCTTTGCGACCGTACTCTTACCGCTAGATGCCGGTCCATCAATTGCAATTTGAATTGTTTTCATGATTAGCTCCTATCTAGTCTTAATCACATCACCAGGATCAGCAAACCAAGATCCTGTAGCCATATGACTAGGATTCAAGGCTTCTAACTGAGCAATAGAGATACCAGCACGAGCTGCAATGGCTGCTTCTCCTTCTCCTGCTAAAACTTTAATTGTTCCTTCTGGATTCGTAGTTTCCTCTGAACTGCTGGAAGTAGACTCAGGTTCTGAACTCTGTTCAGATTGAGAACTAGTATTTGATGAAGTCTGAACTACATTTGTATCAGAATCATGAAAATCTTTCAAGGCTGTTGTACGGTTACTACCGCCCGATGAAAGATAAATAAGAACAATAATCATCGCAACTATAATCACAAAGAAAACACTTGCTAAAATAGTCAAGATACGATTAGCCAGCACTCCTCCACCTTGTTCTCTNTTGCGGCGTTGTGTTCTTGTTTCTTCTTGATTCTCATAAATATCTTCTTGCCACGGTTCTTTTGCCATACCTTACTCCTTGTTTTTTTTTACTTTTCTTATTACAATATAAATATGAAAATCACACTTATACCTGAACGTTGCATTGCCTGTGGGCTTTGCCAAACTTATTCTGATTTATTTGATTACCACGATAATGGAATCGTGCGTTTTTACGATGACCCTGACCAACTAGAAAAAGAAATCTCTCCTAGTCAGGACGTCGTAGAAGCTGTTAGAAACTGTCCGACACGTGCCTTGATTAAAGATTAACTCTAATATCGACAAGAACGTTCCACTCCTTCTAGTTTAGCATATTTCCATGCAAAATTATAGTCTTTTCTCTTTATTTTTTTCTGTAAAATCAGGAAGGTCACTTTTTTCTTTGACGAGATAAAGTGGTCTTTTTTTAGTCTCTAGATAAATCTTACTGATATACTTGCCGAGAATCCCAATGGTCAAGAGTTGAATCCCACCAAGGAAGAGAATAACAGCCATCAGAGAGGTCCAACCTGATGTCGGATTGCCCAAAATGAGGGTCCGAACCACAACAAAAAAGGTCATTAGTAGAGAAATAAAACAAGATAGGAGACCTGCCACAAAGGCTATAATCAAGGGAAAATCTGAAAAGTTAACAATCCCTTCAATAGAGTAGAAAAAGAGTTGCCTAAAACTCCAACTGGTCTTGCCTGCCTGCCTTTCGACATTTGGATAGTCCAAATAGTGGGTTTTAAAACCCACCCAGGCAAAGAGTCCCTTTGAAAAACGATTGGACTCGGTCAAAGCTAAAATGGCATCCACTACAGATCTTCTCATCATGCGAAAATCACGGACACCTGACGGCAAGGCTACTGGACTAATTTTTTTCATGAAGCCATAAAAGAGATCAGCACAGAAACTGCGAAAGAAGGGTTCTCCCTCCCGACTAGTTCTCCGTGTTCCAACACAGTCCAGATCTGCATTCTGGTCTAGTAAGGCTTTCATCTCAATCAACATACTAGGAGGATCTTGGAGGTCTGCATCCATCACCACCACTAGATCTCCTGTCGCATATTGCAAGCCTGCATAGAGAGCTGCTTCTTTGCCGAAATTTCGCGAGAAAGAAATATAATGAACTGCCGAATTTTGCTCCCGATAGGTCTTTAAGAGTTCCAAAGTCCCATCACTTGATCCATCGTCGACAAAGACATACTCGATTTCTGTTTCCAAATCTGGAAGTAAAGCTTCCAAAGCCTGATAAAAAAGAGGAAGTACTTCCTCTTCGTTTAAACAGGGGACAATGATTGACATCACCATCTTAGTCTTCAAATCCATTTGGATGCTTGCTTTGCCAACGCCATGCGTCTTCACACATTTGGGTGATTCCTAACTCTGCTGCCCAGCCGAGCTCTGCTTTGGCTTTTGCAGGATCTGAATAACAGGCTGCAATATCCCCTGGGCGACGGTCGACAATGCGATAAGGAATTGGTCGTCCCACTGCTTTTTCCATATTTTGGATAATTTCAAGAACTGAGTAGCCTTTACCTGTTCCAAGGTTATAAACGTTTAGGCCTGAACCTTTTTGGATTTTTTTCAGAGCTGCGACGTGACCTTTAGCCAAATCGACAACATGGATATAGTCACGAACACCAGTTCCGTCTTCCGTATCGTAATCGTCTCCAAACACTTGCACTTGCTCTAATTTTCCAACGGCTACTTGAGTCACATATGGCAAGAGATTGTTTGGAATACCGTTTGGATTTTCTCCCAAATCACCACTCTCATGGGCTCCGATTGGGTTGAAATAACGAAGTAAGACCACATTCCATTCTGAGTCTGCCTTGTAGATATCTGTCAAAATTTCCTCAAGCATAAGCTTAGTGCGGCCATATGGATTGGTCACTGAAAGTGGAAAATCTTCCAAGATTGGCACTGTATGAGGATCGCCATAAACTGTCGCAGAAGAACTGAAAATAATGTTTTTACAGTTGTTTTCTTCCATGACCTTCAAAAGACTAACAGTTCCAGCGATATTGTTGTCATAGTAGGCAAGAGGAATACGGGTAGATTCACCGACAGCCTTCAAGCCAGCAAAGTGAATGACCCCTGTTGGTTCTTCTTGCTTGAAAATATCTCTGAGAGTATCCGTATCACGGATATCTGCCTCATAGAAAGGCACTTCAACTCCTGTGATTCTTTCAACAACTTCTAAGCTTTTACGGTTGCTGTTGACAAGATTATCCACCACAACAACCTGATGACCTGCTTGGATTAACTCAATAACAGTGTGGGTTCCGATAAAACCGGCACCACCCGTTACCAAAATCTTTTCTTGCATATTTTTTCCTCGATTCTCGGATTATTTTTCTTATTTTACCATTTTTGATAGGGAATGTCATTTGCCATCCTAGGGAGTGGGCTAAAATTTCGGTAAAATTTTATTCACTTTTTACTCGTTTGACATAGTTTTCAATTGGGTAGTTTACTGGGTCCAAGGTCAATTCCTTGCCTTGGATAAGTTGGGCTAGATGGTAACCAATGATAGGACCAGTTGTGAGGCCTGATGAACCTAGACCACTAGCCGCATAGACACCTTCTAAATCAGGTACCTGTCCAAAGAAAGGTGAGAAATCACTTGTATAGGCACGAATTCCTACACGTTCACCAGATGATTTCGCTTCTGCCAAGGTTGGATAGTGAGGCAAGGCTGCCTCCTCCATTTGCTGGAGCAAGGTTTCATCCACCATCAAATCAAATTCCATATCATTTTCATGGGTAGCGCCTAGGGACAATTCCCCACCTGCAAAAGGAATCAAATCCCACTCCCCTTCTGGCATAACAACAGGGTAAGCTTCCATGTCTTGGCCAAGCTGATAATCTCGGAGCTGTCCTTTCTGAGGACGGACATCCACAGCATAACCCAAGGGTTCTAACAAGTCCCCCAACCAAGCTCCCGTCGCCAAAATAACCTGATCAAATACCTCTTCACCAATCTGGTAACCTGATTCTAAAGGTGTCAGACTCACTTTTTCTTTGACCAACTTGACGTGACTGGCTTCCAGCAAACGAGTGACCAAAAGCTGACCATCTACTCTCGCTCCACCAGAAGCATAGAGCAAGTGATCAAATCCCTGCAAACCAGGGAATAATTCGTTAGCTGATTCTTGGTCCAGAATGGCTAATTGCCCTATCAAGGGAGATTCTTCTCTACGCTGGAGGGCTAGTTGATAGAGTTCTTCCAACTTAGTTTCATCCTTTTTCAGGAGAAAGACTCCCGAACGCTGGTAAAAGTCGATTTCTTGTCCTGACTTTTCTAAATCAGCTAATAAATCCACATAAAAGTCAGCCCCCAAGCGCGCCATCTTGTACCAGGCTTTATTGCGGCGTTTGGAAAACCAAGGACTGATAATTCCTGCTGCGGCCTTGGTAGCTTGACCTTGTCCATGGTCAAAAACGGTCACCTCTAGGTCACTTTCTTTAGAGAGGTAGTAGGCAGCTGTTGCTCCCACAATTCCTGCTCCGATGATGGCAACTTTTTTCATTGTTTTCACTTTCTAACTAGATATGGTGGAAAGGATTGGTCGATGCTTGACTAGGTACAATATCGATTGTCCAGCCTTTTTCCTCTTTCCATTGATTAAGAAACTCTGCAATTTTTTCCACAAAAAGCACTTCAATATAGTGACCCGGGTCCAATGCCAGTAACCCATCAGACAACATATCCTGGGCAGTGTGGTAGTAAATATCACCAGTGATATAGACATCCGCTCCTTTAGCTAAAGCATCCTTATAGAAAGACTGCCCGCTTCCACCACAGATGGCCACTCTTGAAATAGGCTTCTGCAAGTCATTCTCTTGATAATGCACCATTCGAAGGCTATCTAGACCAAAGACTTGCTTGACATGTTGGGCCAATTCCCCAAATGTCTGAGGCTGAACATTTCCAATACGTCCAATTCCACGTTCAGGACCAGTTTCCTGCAGATAGGTAGTTTCCTCGATACCTAGCATCTGACAGAACCAATCATTGAGGCCATTTTCAACGATGTCAATATTGGTATGGCTGACATAAACTGCGATGTCATGCTTTATCAGATCGATATAAATCTGATTTTGCGGACGACTAGCTACCAAATCCTTGATGGGACGGAAAATCGGCGCGTGCTTGACAATGATCAAATCCACACCCTTTTCAATAGCCTCAACTACCGTCTCTTCACGTATATCAAGGGCAACCATAACCCTTTGAATCTCCTTGTCTAGAGTACCGATTTGGAGGCCACGACTATCACCTTCTATGGAAAATTCCTGAGGACAAAAGGCTTCATATGCGTTAATTACTTCACTTGCTAACATGGAGCACCTCCTTGATGGCTTGAATCTTATCTACTAGAACTTGACGTTCTTCCAAATTTTTTTCAGGGATTTGTCCAAGGGCGGACTCTAGCTTAGCAGCTTCTTTTTGCCATTTTTGAACAAAGACTGGGCTGACTTCTTTGGACAAAAAAGGACCAAAGCGGACATCGCTGGCAGATAGCTTCATTTGTCCTGCTTCCACCACCAAAATCTCGTAAAACTTGCCAGCTTCTTCTAGAATGCTTTCTGTCACAATCTGAAAGCCATTGTCTTGCAACCAAATACGCAAGTCGTCTTCACGATTATTAGGCTGGAGGATTAAACGCTCTACATTAGCTAGCTTGTCCAAGCCTTCTTCTAAAATCCTAGTAATCAAACGACCACCCATACCTGCAATGGTGATGACCGACACTTGGTCAGGCTCTTCAAAGGCTGCCAAGCCATTGGCTAAACGAACCTGGATTTTCTCCTTTAGGCCGTGCGCCTCAACATTTTTAACCGCGGACTGGTAGGGACCTTCCACCACCTCACCTGCAATGGCACTTTTGATTTGTCCTCTTTCGACCAAGTCGATAGGCAGATAAGCATGGTCACTCCCCACATCTAGTAAAATGGCACCCTGTGGCACAAAGGAAGCCACTAGTTCTAATCTCTTTGAAATCATTTTCTCTCACTTTCCAAAACTATATTATTTCTTATTATACCACATTTCAGCTAGCAATCTTGCACCTAAAAAAACCGCAATCCACAGATTGCAGCCTTTCTTTATTTTCTGGATTGATAGCGACTAGTCAGGATGAAAATCACGGTAAAGACCAACATCATGACACCATAAACAGGTAATGTTTGTCCTGTTAAGGTTGAAATTTCAAGCAGTTTTTGAATTCTTGGGAAGAGAGCTGTGGCTAGGAAGCCTCCTACTGACCAAACAATCAAGAGGACACGCCATAGGGTAAATGGCATGCAGGCTCTAAATACGGATAAGAAACCAATTGACCCCAAGAGATAATAGAGTAGAGTTGAGATTTCTAACTCAGACCAACCTTGGCTACTTCCAAATATTTTCACAAACAGGACACTGAACACAACCATGAGAGCACTTGGTAGAGCACGAAGCATGGATCTCCTGAGGAAATTTGGCTGAACAGGTTTGATATTTCGCTCAAAAGTCAGAACGAATGGTGGGAAACCTTCCACGAACTGGTCAATCATGGTAATCTGGATTGGAATGAAGGGGAAAATCAAGATCCATTCAGATCGTCCCAGAAGAGCACTGGCAATACAGATGACTGCGAGCAAGAAAGAATAGATGGTCTTTATCAAGAAAATCGGGGCGATGTGGGCAATGTTATTGACCACCCGACGACCTTCAAAGAGAATTTCAGGAACATCATTAAAGTCTGAGTTCAAGAGAACCAGATTGGCAATCTGCCGTGTTGCCGGGTCTCCCTCAGCCATCACGATGGAACAATCTGCCTCACGAAGAGCCAAGATATCATTAACACCGTCCCCTGTCATAGCTGTTGTATGCCCTGCTTTTTTCAGCGTTTGGATGATGAGTTTCTTTTGATGAGGGGAAACACGTCCGAAAATCGCAGTCTCCTCCGCCATAGCAACCAATTCCTCATCCGTAATTTTCGAGCAATCGACATAGCTGTGGTAGTCCGCAAAACCAGCCTTCTGGGCAATGCTGGATACCGTAACTGGATTGTCACCAGATATAATCTTGAGGCCCACTTCCTGAGAACGGAGATAGTCTAGTGTCTCTGCTGCTCCTTCTCGTATCGGGTCCAAGATCTCCAGCAAGGCTAGAGCCTGAATATCAGATGATTTCTGTGGTTTGTGGTGGTCTAATTTTTCCTGACTGAGGGCTAATACCAAGACACGTGACCCTCTCTCCAAAGCCTCTCTGGCTTCTGGGACCTCAGAATCCAGCAACATCTCAGGCGCCCCTAAGAAAACTGTCCCTAATTCTTCCAATTCCATAGCTCCCCACTTGCGGTCGCTTGAGAAAGGAAGGTTGGAAATCATAGGATAGGCAACCTGTCCTTGGAAACGCTGGCGAATAGCTTGAGCAGTTGGATTCTTATCCTCACTATGGGCCATATAGCTGGCCAAGATGCTAGCAAGCGCTGACTCTCCATACACTTCGGTCAAAGGAAGTACGGCCTCCACCTGCATCTTTCCTTGGGTGATGGTGCCCGTCTTGTCCAGACAGAGCATATCCACGCGCGCCAAGGTCTCAACAGAGTACATCTCCTGCACCAAGACCTTTTTCAAGCCCAACTTAATCACTGCAGTCAAGAGCGAAGTAATGGTCAAGAGGGCAATTCCCTTAGGCAACATTCCCAGTAGGGCTGTCGACGAATTTACAACGGATGACTTGAGAGGCAGGCCTTTTAAGATCAAGGCTTCTAGCAAGAGAGCTAGACCAAAAGGAATGATAATCTTCCCAGTAAAACCAGCCAACTTGTCCAGTGATTTCATGATACGAGAGTTGATTGGTTTAACGGTCTTGGCTTCCAGCATGAGTTTGGCAGCATAGTTGTCTGCACCGACATGGTGAACTTGAGCTAAAACTGACCCACTAGCTAGGAAACTTCCTGACAAAAGCAAGGCATCCACTTCCTTTTGCACCAAATCACTTTCCCCCGTCAACATGGCTTCATTAACCTCCGCAAAGCCTTCCAAAACCAAGGCATCACTGGGAATCTGCTCCCCAGCAGACAGACGAATCACATCTCCTAACACCAATTCTTCAGGATTCAGAGCCACTTCTTGGCCATCACGAATAGACTTGACCTTTTCCTTGGTCATGAGATTAAGCTTGTCCACCATATGTTTGGCGCGTAGCTCGGTCACAATTCCAGAAAAAGCGTTAAAGCAGATAACAGCAAAGAAGACCAGATTGCTCCAAGCCTGCACAAAGGCTAGTGCCAAAGCAATGGCAAAGTTCAAAGCATTAAAAAGGGTAAAGACATTTCGTTTAACGATTTGCCAAGTGCTGGTACTGGCCGAAGCAGTAAAATCATTGACCAAGCCCTTAGCCTGTCTTTCCTTGACTTCTCTTTGGGTTAATCCCATAATCTTATTTTTATCCATAAATTCTATCATATCATTTTTTCTAAAAGAATTCTAATCTCATCCCAAATATACACCTAGTCAAGGGAAAAGTTTGCCAGCCCTCCTTTGATAAGGTATAATAATAACAAGAAAAGAATCGAAGGAGATCGCATGTTTTATACTTATTTACGTGGATTGGTTGTCTTGCTCCTATGGTCCATCAATGGCAATGCCCACTATCATAATACTGATAAAATTCCTAATCAAGATGAAAATTATATTTTGGTTGCGCCTCATCGCACTTGGTGGGATCCTGTTTACATGGCCTTTGCGACCAAGCCAAAACAGTTCATCTTTATGGCCAAAAAAGAACTCTTTGCCAACCGTATCTTTGGCTGGTGGATCCGTATGTGTGGCGCCTTTCCTATCGATCGGGAAAATCCTAGCGCCTCAGCCATCAAATACCCTATCAATGTTCTCAAAAAAAGTGACCGCTCTCTCATCATGTTTCCAAGTGGGAGCCGTCACTCAAACGATGTCAAGGGTGGCGTAGCCTTGATTGCCAAAATGGCCAAGGTCCGTATCATGCCGGTTACCTATACAGGTCCTATGACCTTGAAGGGCCTGGTTAGCCGTGAGCGTGTTGATATGAACTTTGGAAATCCAATCGATATCTCAGATATCAAGAAAATGAATGATGAAGGCATTGAAACAGTCGCTAATCGTATCCAATCAGAATTTCAACGTCTAGACGACGAAACGAAACAATGGCATAATGATAAAAAACCAAACCCACTCTGGTGGCTTATCCGCATCCCTGCCCTCATCCTTGCCATTATCCTCGCTATCCTAACCATCATCTTTAGCTTTATCGCAAGCTTTGTATGGAATCCAGATAAAAAGAGAGAAAAACTTGGTTAAATAAATACAACAATCCCTTGGTAAAAGCCAAGGGATAAATCTTTTATTCGATTTTCCATTTTTGGGCCAACCAGCTGGAAAAAGCTAGGAATCGTTCAGTTACTTGTTCATGGTGTCCATAAGGATCAAAGACAAACTGACCGTTCGGATAGCATTTCTGAAGACTGGTATGGATCTGCTCAGCATAGGCTAGTGCTTGAGCCAAGCGATTAGTATGGTGTACTCCTTCTGTTTGACCATTCTGTAAATACAGCAAACAGTCTAGATTTTTCACTGTCTCTGCCTTGCAGTAAGCCACAAAATCAGGATACCAAAAGGAACCGCAGATCGAAAAGACACAGGAAACCTTGTCAAAGCTGAAAAGACTGTAAACTGCCACCAAGCCACCTAGTGAATAACCTCCGTAGGCAAGGCGAGTTTCGTCCAGGCGATAAAGCGAGTGCAACTTGTCTAAAAGACCTCCAAATAAATGATCATGATAGACGTTGGCCTGACCTCCAAAATCTGGAGCTCCATCTCTCAGAGCTGATGTTGCCCAGGGAGTGTAGTCATCTAGGCGATTTTTAGAGGTCAAGCCCACTAAAATCACAGATTCGGAAAGGGACGATAGGAAATCCAAGTTTCCATCATTCAATAAAATAGCCGGATAGGTTTGTTTGGGGTCGTAGTTAGAAGGAAGGCTGATTTTGACTTGAATTCCTTCCCAATCAAACTCATTATTTATTGATAAAGTCATTGATTTTCTCAAGGGAATCAATCACTGCTGGACCATAATCCATCAATTCATCGTAAGAGATAGTCATGATTTTTTGATTCTTAATAGCAGGAACGCTTTCCAAAACAGCATTTGCCTTCATCAACTCTACTGCTTTTTCATCCAATTTTTTATTGCGATCGCTGGTTACATAGATAATCAATTCAGGATCCATTGACACGAGATTTTCCAAGGTCAAGCCTGATGTCCCCGTAGCAACGTTTGTATAACCAAGTTGGTTCAGCAAACTTTCTTGCAAAGCAGACTTGTAGGCACCGAAGGTTTCATCATTATAAGCAACCATAATCAAAGCCTTTTTCTTTTCACCTTGACTTGCTGGATTTGCTTTCTTAACAGCGTCAATTTTAGTTTGTAATTGGGCTGCGTATTCATTAGCCTTGTCCTGAACATTAAAAATCATTCCCAGATTTTTGACATCTTCTACAATATTCCCCAAATCTTGCTGAATTGTTGAGAGAGAAGCTTTTTGAGTATAAACTGGGATTTTGTTTTCATTCCAAGTGCTAACTGTCCCCAAGGATTTTTCAGAAAACATCATGTTTCGACCCATCACAGCGTCTGGCTCATAAGAAAGGACTGTCTCTTGTGAGACTGTTTTTTTATCCCCAATTTGAGGAATCGTCGCAATCGCGTCCTTGTATTTGTCCGTCACAGCATTATCAGGGTTAAGCATGCCAACAATTTTATCCTTCAACCCCAACTCCAATAAGATTTCAGTGGTTGAAAGATTGTTTGTGATAACTTTTTCAGGTGCCTTGTCAAAGACTTGTTCGACTTCATTCCCTTTCGCGTCATAGGTTTTGACCGTTAACGGATAAGTCGTCTCTGCATTGGCCTTTTGAATTGTCTCTGTGCTAGACTGTGTGGTAGTTTTTTCTGTAGTAGTATTACCACAAGCTGCCATGGTTAGGGTAGCTACTGTTACCAGTAAAATGCTTAGTGTTTTTTTCATCTTGTTTTCCTTTTCATTCTTATAAATAGTGAATCATAGCTTGCTGATCCTCGGTCCAAGTAACCTGACTTTGAACTCCGTATACAGTTTGCAATGACTCAGAGGTGATGGTCTCCTTTGGAGTCCCTTGGTAAAGGATTTCCCCCTCTTTCATCAGATAGAGATAATCCGAATAGCGACAAGCAAGTTGAATATCATGTAGGACAGCTAGAACATTGACCTTGAGATTTTTCACAATGGCCAACAAGTCTAGCTGATACCTGATATCCAGGTGATTGGTTGGTTCGTCCAGGAGCAAGAGAGTCGGTTCTTGCGCCAAGGCGCGGGCTAGTAAGACTCGCTGTTTCTCTCCCCCTGATAAGGACGAATAGAGACGAGTTTTCTTCTCAAGCATATCCACCTTAACGAGGGCATCTTGAACGAGGGCATAATCCCTTTCCCTTTCCTTTTGTAGGAAAGAGAGGTGGGGAGTTCTTCCCAGCAAGACGAGTTCCTCAACTGTACAATCAAACTGCAGCTGGTTAAACTGGGTCACAACTGCCATTTGCTTGGCTGTTTCTTTGAGCGTCCATTGTTCCAGAGGCTTTCCATCTAGGCTTATCAATCCTTTGTCCGCCTTTTCCTGACGATAGAGGAGTTTAAGTAGACTGGTTTTCCCACTTCCATTTGGTCCTAATATCGTGTGAAATTGATTCCCTTCAACCTTAAGAGAGACTCCTTTGAGGATTTTTTTCTCTCCCAGTCCAAAATGGATATCCTGACAAATCAAGTCCATATCAGCCCCTCACCTCCCTTCGCCTACCTCCAACAATGTAGATAAAGAAGGGAGCACCTACTAAGGCTGTGAAAATACCAATAGGCAGCTCTGCGTTTGGGATGATGATACGAGAGAATACGTCTGCCCAGACCACAAAGAGGGCACCCAGCAAGGTTGCAACAGGAAAAAGCCTCTTGTAATTCGTTCCTACTAACCCTCGAGCTAAATGTGGAGTAATCAGACCGACAAATCCAATAATCCCACAGGTTGCCACTAAGACTGCTGTCAGCACAGCCACCATTGTCACATAAAGATACCAATAAAAGCGTAAAGGAATTCCCAAAGTTAAAGCAGCCTCATCTCCCATCATCATCGCATTGAAAACACGATACTGGGTAGCGAAAAATAGAAAGGCCATTCCCACTACTATAGTTGGCAGGACTAAGTCAGACCAGGTAGTCCCAGCGAGCGAACCCATTGTCCAAAACTTAATGGTCATCACACTGTCCGCATTAGCTCCAACTGAGATAATAAAGTTTGAAAAGGCCAGAAAGAGAGCGTTGACCACCGTTCCCGATAAAATCAGACTGGAAGTTGTCATCCTTCCCTGCATAGAGGCAATGATGAGGACAGCAATTGTTGCCAAAATAGCTCCAATAAAAGCTCCAAGGCTAATCATCACTTTTAAACCAAGAATGATGCTCAAGGTTGCTCCGAGAGTTGCACCCGCAGATATTCCTAAGACATAGGGCTCTGCGATGGGATTGTTCACTGTAGACTGCATCACACTACCACACATAGAAAGGCCTGCTCCTACTATCAGACCTAACAATACTCGAGGGAATCTCATATTCCATACAATGGCAAGAGTAGACTTGGAAACCTCTCCTATCTCAAGAGGAAATCCCAACCTGCTCAAAATAATCCGATAGGTATCTCCTAGATCAATCGCAACGGATCCCATTGAAACTGCTAGAAAGAGAGAAATCCCTAAAATACCTAGCAAAATAACTAAAAGTAACACAAATTGCTGATCTTGTCGGCTTCCAGAAAATTTGGAAAGCATGCAAACCTCCTTTGATAGAATCTTAAAAATTTAGAAAATTCTCATGAAAAAGTATACCATATTTTCAACAATGGAACAAGATGAGAACAAATGAATATAGTTGGTCTTACAGTGCTAATAATCGTAACCGAAGATTATACTTGAGTATATCGAGGTAAAGTGACAACATAAAAAGCCCTCTGAAAATCAGAGAGCTGATTTGAGCTCGGGCTAAAATCCTAGTGAAACAAAAAAATCTACACGGTCAGAAAAGTCTCTATCGTGCCATTTTCATACATGATGTATAGTCCAAGTAGAATGAATACTAAGGGCACAATGATTCGCTCGTATTTTTCAATTGTCTCGAATATTAACGGAATAGAGGATAACACCCGACTAAGCTCGCATAAGATAATTATGCCGATTACAAACACAAGCAACGCCACGAGGGTCTGTGACCAATCTAATGAAGCAAAATAAGGTATATAGATACCTAAATTATCTCCGCCAGACGCAATTGTCAGCAATGTAACTGTCCAAAACAGTTGATTTGCCTTGCTTTGTTCTAATCTTTCAATAATTTCTTCCTCTTCTTCCTCTTCTTCCTCACCTTCTCCAACAATTGCAAAGCGAATCCCTAAATAGATAGGGATTAAACCAAGCAATCCAACCATCCATTCTTCAGGCACGAAATTAACGACATAAGCAGCAACTAAACTCGCCCCTACAAGTAAGCCTGTGCCTAGATATTGCCCCGCATAAATATGCCATTTTTGTTTATTCTGTGATAGCTGTGCAAATAAAATAAATAAAATAATTAAATAATCGATACTGGTGGAAATATAAACACCAATAGCAGATATGATTGTCTGTCCCATAAAAAACCTCCTGTATTGGTCAGTAATAAATCAGCAGATTTTAGGAGAGCACAGACACATTAATTTAGCTATCGCTAGTGGGTAATGTCGAACATAGGAAAGCATTTTACTCCTCCTCAAAACGTAGTTACAAAGTAATTTCTAACTGGAATTCGGTGACTACTTCCATGTAAAGTATAACATACTATACTTTACTTCGTAAAGTGTGGGCTCTCCGAGGGGGCTTGCAGACAGCTACTCGGCTTGAAAAGCCGAGTAGCTACGCACCTTTATGGTGTAATTAGCTGATACCATTTGAGGTTTTTGTAGTCTCCAAAATTGTGACCGATAAAACCTCAATAAAAAAAACCTCTGAAAATCAGAAAGCTGATTTGAGCTCAGGCTAAAATCCTAGTGAAAAAGATGGAACTCCTTGTGTTCATCGAACACGGTGTCGTTTCCCTATTTTCATACGGATTTTTGACGCCCTTAGCATCATGATTCTTGCTGGATAAACCGTTTATAGACTAGGCGGTAAGCCGAAGATTGTACAAAATTTTTAGTGAAACAAAAAAATCTCCTCGAAGGGAGAATATCTAGTTTATTTTACCTTACAGTGCTAGGAACCGTAACCGAAGATTATACTTGAGTATATCGAGGTAAGGTAACAAAAGTAAAAAAGCTACCCAATTTAGAGTAGCTTCATTATCAAGATATGCTCAATTGAACACGGCCTAAGCACTTGGCAAAAAAGATAAAATCTCCTAGAAACTGAAGTTTCTTCGTCAATTTTCCTATTTTTGCTTTGTGCTTTTGACGGCCTTTGTATCTTGAATTAGCGACGAAGTCCTAGAGAGTTGATCAACTCACGGTAACGGTTAACGTCGTTTTTACGCAAGTATGCAAGCAAGTTACGACGGCGACCGATTTTTTTCATCAATCCACGGTAAGTAGCGTGGTCTTTTTTGTGTTGTTTGATGTGTTCGTTAAGGTGGTTGATTTCCCAAGTAAGGACAGCAACTTGAACCTCTACTGAACCTGTATCACCTTCGTGACGTGCATATTGTGCGATGATTTCATTTTTTTTCTCTTTTGAGATTGCCATGATGTTTCTCCTTTTTATTTGGCTTCATCCGAGTGACAGGTTGGCATGCCTGTAACCAAGAAGAAGTTATTTGTCTTTAAGACAATCCCTATTCTACCAATAACTAACTTCTTTGTCAACAGATTTACTTTCTTGTTTTAAATATGCTATAATAATCATAGCAAGAAATCTAAGTTGTCTGTTTTTTAAAACGAGGTGATTGACCATGCGTAAATTTTTCAAATATCTCCCCTACTATCTGGTCGTATTTTTCTTTTTTTGGCCATTTTACGAGTTGGTCTTGCGAGTCGTTTCTGACTCCCTTACACTCAAGGCACTCTATATAAACAATCTTCTTTTATATACACCTTTAGTAATCTTGATCGTATCGCTACTCTATAGCTACCGTTTCCGTTTCTCACTTTGGTGGTTACTTGGACTTGGGCTACTCTTTTGCTTTACCATCATACCACTTGGTGAATTTATCTGGTTTTACTTTTTTGCCTATGAAATCTTTGCCATAGTTGGTATGGCTGTCGGTGCGGCTATTAGGAATCTAGTGCAAAAACTGAAAAACAAAAAACTTTCACAAAATCCTTGAAAAATCTCGCAATCATGCTATAATAATGCATAGAGACAAGTCACTTAGAATCTTTCTTTTAGAGAGTGCGTGGTTGCTGGAAACGCATAGGAAGCCTAAACTGATACTACTCTTGAGTTTTTTATGAAAACATAAAACGGTGGCCACGTTAGAGCCAATCAGAGGTGTCCCTCTTTTTTGAGGAACATAAATGAAGGTGGAACCACGTTGCGACGTCCTTTTGAGGAGGTCGCTTTTTGTTTTTCTAGCTTTCACAGTCCTCTGTCCCTGTTTTCAGAATAGGGTTAACACATTCGTCAATAATATAAGTAAGGAGAACATCATGATTAACATTACTTTCCCAGATGGCGCTGTTCGTGAATTCGAATCTGGCGTTACAACTTTTGAAATTGCCCAATCTATCAGCAATTCCCTAGCTAAAAAGGCCTTGGCTGGTAAATTCAACGGCAAACTCATCGACACTACTCGTGCTATCACTGAAGATGGAAGCATTGAAATCGTGACACCTGATCACGAAGATGCCCTTCCAATTTTGCGTCACTCAGCCGCTCACTTGTTCGCCCAAGCAGCTCGTCGTCTTTTCCCAGACATTCACTTGGGAGTTGGTCCAGCAATCGAAGACGGCTTCTACTACGATACTGATAACACTGCTGGTCAAATCTCTAACGAAGACCTTCCTCGTATCGAAGAAGAAATGCAAAAAATCGTCAAAGAAAACTTCCCATCAATTCGTGAAGAAGTGACTAAAGACGAGGCACGTGAAATCTTCAAAAATGACCCTTACAAGTTGGAATTGATTGAAGAACACTCTGAAGACGAAGGTGGTTTGACTATCTATCGTCAGGGTGAATATGTAGACCTTTGCCGTGGCCCTCACGTCCCATCAACAGGTCGCATCCAAATCTTCCACCTTCTCCATGTAGCAGGTGCTTACTGGCGTGGAAATAGCGACAACGCTATGATGCAACGTATCTATGGTACAGCTTGGTTTGACAAGAAAGACTTGAAAAACTACCTTCAAATGCGCGAAGAAGCTAAGGAACGTGACCACCGTAAACTTGGTAAAGAGCTTGACCTCTTTATGATTTCACAAGAAGTGGGACAAGGTTTGCCATTCTGGTTGCCAAATGGTGCGACTATTCGTCGTGAGTTGGAACGCTACATCGTTGACAAAGAGCTAGCTTCAGGCTACCAACACGTCTACACTCCACCACTTGCTTCTGTTGAACTTTACAAGACTTCTGGTCACTGGGATCATTACCAAGAAGACATGTTCCCAACTATGGACATGGGTGACGGGGAAGAATTTGTCCTTCGTCCAATGAACTGTCCACACCACATCCAAGTCTTCAAACACCATGTTCACTCATACCGTGAGTTGCCAATCCGTATCGCCGAAATCGGTATGATGCACCGTTATGAAAAATCTGGTTCCCTCACTGGTCTTCAACGTGTACGTGAAATGTCACTCAACGACGGTCACCTCTTCGTTACTCCAGAACAAATCCAAGAAGAATTCCAACGTGCCCTTCAGTTGATTATCGATGTTTATGAAGACTTCAACTTGACTGAATACCGCTTCCGCCTCTCTCTTCGCGACCCTCAAGATACTCACAAGTACTTTGACAACGATGAGATGTGGGAAAATGCCCAAACCATGCTTCGTGCAGCCCTTGATGAAATGGGCGTGGACTACTTTGAAGCCGAAGGGGAAGCAGCCTTCTACGGGCCAAAATTGGATATTCAAGTTAAGACAGCCCTTGGAAAAGAAGAAACTCTTTCTACTATCCAGCTTGACTTCTTGCTTCCAGAACGCTTCGACCTCAAATACATCGGAGCTGACGGTGAGGAGCACCGTCCAGTTATGATCCACCGTGGAGTTATCTCAACTATGGAACGCTTCACAGCTATCTTGATTGAAAACTACAAGGGTGCCTTCCCAACATGGCTTGCACCACACCAAGTAACCCTCATCCCAGTATCTAACGAAAAACACGTGGACTACGCTTGGGAAGTGGCTAAGAAACTCCGTGACCGTGGTGTCCGTGCTGATGTCGATGAGCGCAATGAAAAAATGCAATTCAAGATCCGTGCGTCACAAACTAGCAAAATTCCTTACCAATTGATTGTTGGGGACAAGGAAATGGAAGACGGAACAGTCAACGTTCGCCGCTACGGCCAAAAAGAAACACAAACTGTCTCAGTTGTTGACTTTGTTCAAGCTATCCTAGCTGATATCGCCAACAAATCACGCGTTGAGAAATAAGAGATAAAACCTAGGATAGAATCCTAGCCACCTAAAAAGCAACAACTATTTCAGCTGTTGCTTTTTATATTTTTACTCAATGAAAATCAAAAAGCAAACTAGGAAGCTAGCCGCAAGCTGTACTTGAGTACGGTAAGGCGACGCTGACGTGGTTTGAATTTGATTTTCGAAGAGTATTATTTAATCCGAGCTAGTAGTGATTGACCAAACCACCACACAAGATTTTCTTTCATGAGTTAGATAAGGTCAATATCCTCATTCCTTGTCTGCTTCATTTTCTTTTACGAGATCTTTTTGTGAATCCTTTTCAGAGAGTTTTTGATCGATATACTTGTTAATGGTTTCATAAAATTCCTTGGTCGTATCACTGTCTAATTTTGTCGAATTATGAACTTGATTGACTTTCAATTGAACAGATTGAATACCGTAAGAGGCTTGTTTTTGGTGGAGCGTTTCTAATTCTTCTTCTGAAATCGGATCTCCAACAACCGTCAAGACCAATTCATTGTTCCTTGACTTGTAGACTTGATTAATGACCGTATGATTGGCGAACTCTTTTCCTACAAACTGTTTGATTCCTTCTTTTCGCGCTTGATCTATCGTCAGAGTGACTGCTGAATAGCTGGCTGGAAGAATCAATAATACAATCAAGGATATCAACCCAATTCTCATTTTAATGTTTAGCTCTTTAAATGAACTTAAGGGAGATTTTCTCATCATAATTCTTGTTCCAACAATGTTGATTAGCATGATAAAGACACAGTTGATCAAGAAAAGATAAAGAGCTCCAAATAAAAATCGTACATTTCCATTAGCTAAACCATATCCTGCAGTACAGATAGGTGGCATCAGAGCTGTTGCAATGGCTACTCCTGGCACGATATTGTTTGCTTCTTTTTTCCTTGAACCAATTACGCCTGCTATCCCACCAGCAATAGCAATGAGAACATCCCAAATGGTTGGAGAGGTTCGTGCAATCAATTCGCTACTTTCATAAGATAAGGGAGAAATCCAGAAATACAGAGCCGAGACAAGCAAGCTGACCAATACTTGAGTAAATAAAACCTCTAGAGATTGCTTGATTAAACGCGTATCAAAAATAGCTAAACCAAATCCGAGTCCAACAATCGGTGTCATAAGAGGGGAAATCAGCATAGCTCCAATAATGACAGCTGTTGAATTCATATTTAGTCCGATAGAGGCAATAAAAATCGCACACATCAAAATCATTGTATCTCTTAATCGAACATGAAGATCATCATATAATTTCTCACGGTATTCACGTGTTGAATAGTTTCCGGTCATTGGTTACTCCTTTTATTTCATATAATCTTGTTTCTGCATGGATGATGGTAGAGAGACTTTTGTCCAATCTTACATATTTTTCTTCTCACCTGTTATACTTTTGAAAATTATCCTCTATGTATCCGTCAGTCCATCCTTAACATTATATCAAAAATTTTACAGTCTTTCTCTGACGAAATCTATCAATTGAACAGATAGATGAAGCAAGAAATTTTTGTTTCCTTATCCGAAGAAGGAAAAACGGTATCTCTGAACTGCACCCCAAAAGTTAGACAGAAAAAATCTAACTTTTGGGGTGCAGTTCACCTGATAATATGCGTTTTATTCTCTATAATTTAGCTATTTCAAAATTACAAGTTCTCCATTCTTAATTTCCCAAACTTGGTCAAACTTACTTAATAATTCGTTTTGGCGATGTAAAGTAACAATGACGGCACTTGGTAGTTCCAGAACTCTTTCCAATTCCATTTTAAACTGATTAGTATCCAAGGCAGAGAAAGGTTCGTCTAGGATAAGCAATGGATTTTTACGATTTTTCTCACGATTTAAATACATTCGTTGTTGCTGACCACCTGACAGGGATTGTGGTGGAATTTTTTCAAAATCTTCTTCTCTGAATTTTTCATTGAAACTATTGAATAGCGTTACATTATTTTCATAACTCGAAATAAATGTATGTTCTTGTTGCAGAATCATACCGAATCTTCCCCAAAGATGGTCCAAAACAAGCCCATCTAGCACAATTTGTCCTTCAAAATCTTCATCTGTTCCATTTAAAATGTTGAGAAGACTACTTTTTCCAGACCCATTCTTACCAATAAGCGCAATTTTATCCCCTTTTTGAATCGTAGCGGAAGTAATTATCAATTTTGATTCTCCCATTTGTTTGGAAATGTTTTTCAAAGTAATCGTATCAAAAGAATGTTGAGGTGCTTGAACTGAAACGGGTCTCCCAACAATGTTTTGAAAACTCTTGATTACAGGCTTTACGGACTCTAACATTTGTAAATCATAAAGGATTTCCTGTATTGGTTCAGAAAAAGCATTAATATATCCGAAACTCGCCACCACCTCAGGAATACCGAGTTGCTGGTGAGATAGAGAGTAGGCTAAATAAATAAACAGAACAAGACTAATGAATTCAAAAGAAACACCTGTCAATAAGATGCCAGTAATTTTTGTCAAACCATACTTAAAATACTTATCCTGCAAATTCTTTAGAGAACTCTTTTGTTGATTCAAAAAATGCGACATAGTTAGTTTATTTACCAAATGATGTCCCATGAGCAAATCCTCCAAAGTTCGATAGTAATCTCCTTGTTTTTTCAAGTAAACCTGTCTGCGATTAGCGGTCAACTTCCCAACGATTTTAGGAATTTGAATACTAATTCCAGTAGAAAAGATTAAAATCAATGATACAATAGGATTAATTGTTCTGCTAATAATGAAAGCGTAAATGATGATACGTAAAATTTGTTTGATAAAACTCATCAATGGAGGAAGGTAATCCTTTTCCAACGAATCTAGGTCATTAGATTGATAGGAAATATACTCTGCTACTGTTTTCTGCTTGAAATCGTGGTGACTGAGTCCCAGAAGTGAACGAAACCACTCATTTTTCAAAGTAGTCGAAAAGATAATCCCCTGCTTCCAATCAAGTATCATTTGGATATAGTTACAACTCAAATAGCCAGCCACTGACATAGAGTAACCATATAGAGCTACTTGATAATCCCCTTTGATTAATGCCTGCGTGAAATACGGTAACAAAGCTGTGCAGATATTCGATACTACACCAAAAAGAAAATTAAAGAAGAGATACCATCTAATAGTTTTAAGATATGGTAGCATATACGATACTCCTTACTAATGCGTTTTTTTACATATCGCAGAACAATCTCTACTATTCCCTATTTCAGATAGTGCGATACTCGGACATTGAGTGCAATAATTGTAAATCACACAAGTACTGCAGTTTTTACTATCATTCAAAATAAAAAGAAAGCTGCAGTTCTTTTAATCCTGTATCAACGATTCATTCTGAAATCGAATAGGAGACATTTCCCAAGTCTACAATTCACTTCATCTCAAATTAATTTTTGTAATTCACCCTTAGTTTATAGATTTTATACTCAACAAAAGTATAAAGCATACAAAACTTCACTTTGAACCAGTATTTATACTATATTCCGTATTAAAAATTCTATTATTGATTTTGTAAAAAACAGTCTTCAAATATCCTGAAATATAGCAAAAAGAGATTGGGTAAAAACTCATTGTCTCTTCTCACTCAAGGACTAAGTTCACTTGAACAAACTGAATCCGCACTGTCGTTCCTGTACCGACCTCAGACTCGATACGAATCTGGTGCCCCAGTTCTTCAGAAATTTTCTTAGATAGGTAAAGTCCAAGTCCAGATGACTGCTGAGTTAGGCGTCCATTGTAGCCTGAAAATCCACGTTCAAAGACTCGGAGGACATCACTGTTTTTTATCCCGATTCCCGTATCCTTGATACAGAGTTCCTGGCCTTCCATATAAATCTCCAGACCACCTTCCTTGGTGTACTTGAGACTGTTTGAGATGATTTGCTCAATGACCACTAGCAGCCACTTTTTATCCGTCACAATTTCTTTATCAAGGTCATGCAGATTGACACTTAAGCCTTTTTGAATAAAGAATAGAGCGTATTTACGCAGTATTTCCTTGACCAAGTCCTCAATTTGAACCTGCTTTAAGACCAAATCATCATGGAAACTTTCTAAACGCAGGTACTGTAAGACTAGATTAGTATAGGAGTCTATCTTGAAAATTTCCTGTTCTAGCTGCTGCTTCAGTTGGCGATCGGCTACTTCTGCAACTAAGAGTTGACTAGCTGCAATGGGAGTCTTAATCTGATGAACCCACAAGGTATAGTAATCCAGCAAATCCGTCAGTTTTCTTTCTGCATCTGACCTCTGCTGGTAGAGTTCCATCTCACGCGCTTCTAATTTTTCAGCCAAGGCTCTTTCCAAAGGAGACTGAGCTTCCCTCTCCCCATAGAGAATTTCCTGGCGATAGACCTGCATTTCCACCAATATGTCCCAAGTGAAAAATAAGATGGTTACAAAGCAACACAAGAGGAAAAAGTAGAGAAAGTAAGTTCCTAAACTTGCAAATAAAAACTGAAAAAGCAAAACTAGAAATGCTAAAGCAAGCAGATAGACAAACAGACGACTACGGGAGCGCAGATAGGCTAGAAAAAATTGTTTCCAATCAAGCATGCTTTAATCCGTACCCTATCCCTTTCTTGGTCTCGATAAACCCTACCAAGCCCTGCTCTTCCAATTTTTTACGCAAACGAGCCACATTAACTGAGAGAGTATTATCATCAATGAAAAAGTCACTGTTCCAAAGTTCCCGCATGAGGTCATCACGCGCTACAATATTGCCCGCATGCTCAAACAAAACGCGTAAAATCTGGAATTCATTCTTAGTCAAATTCAAGACTTGCCCTTGATAATGTAAATCCATTGATTTGGTATTGAGGATAACACCAGCATATTCCAGTAAACTCTCGTCACGCCCAAACTCATATGAACGTCGCAACAAGCCCTGAACTTTGGCTAAAAGAACCTGCTGGTCAAAAGGCTTGGTCACAAAGTCATCCGCCCCCATATTGATTGCCATGACAATATCCATAGCCTGGTCTCTCGAAGACAGAAACATGATGGGGACCTTGGAAATCTTGCGAATTTCCTGACACCAGTGATAGCCATTAAACAAGGGCAAACCAATATCCATGAGGACCAGATGAGGTTCCGACTGAACAAATAGACTCAAAACTTCCATAAAGTCTTCTACCAGGACCACTTCAAATCCCCATTCAGAGAGCATTTTTCCGACTTGTTGACGAATAACCTGATCATCTTCTACTAATAAAATCTTGTGCATCTGATTCTCCTTTGCTAATTTTAGGAGTCTTAAATCCTTTAGTATAAATAGAGGGCTTAGTATCTAATACTTTTTTGACATTTCCTTGTCACAACAGCTCAAAAACAGATAGTGAATAACCCCATTGATATCATACCTTATTTTCAGACATAGTGCCAGCACTACCCATTTATTTTTAATTTTTTCAACCCTCATTTCAGTTCTTTTATACATCCCCTTAACCAAAATTTATATCTATTCTTCCAAACCTTGAGTGTAGTTAAAACGACACTCTATACTCTTCTAACATTGAAAAGCTCCTTATCAAGTGGTATCCGTAAAAAGTTCTAGCTTTCAGATTGACAATCTGAAAAAGATTTGTTAAGATATGAATGAACGATATTTAATATTCATTCATAAAAGAGGTGAATCAAATTGGACAAAAAACAGGCTTTGAAATCCGCAGCTTATGAAGTTTTTTCAAAAAAAGGATACAAGGCGACAGGAATTTCAGAAATTGCTAGACAAGCTCATATGGCAGTCGGATCTTTTTATAACTATTACGAAAGTAAAGAGGCTATTTTTTTAGATATCTATATTGATGAAAACAGCCGTGTTCGCCAAACTATGATCGAAGAACTGGATTGGGAAATTGATATGATTGATCTTATTAGTCAACTCTTTGCTCAATCCAGAGCACTCGTTTCTTCCAATAAAATCCTTGCAGAATGGTACAATCCTGCCATAGCAGATGAGTTGCATAGCTACTATTCCTCAGAAGAAGGGAAAGTCACGAATCCATTTCATCAATTTCTCGTGAAAACCTTTACTCATCGTTTGCAGGCTGAAGGCCATTCTCCAGAAAAAATTCAAGATATTTTACAAGTTTACAACCTATTTTACTACATGGATATTCATATCACAGAAAATGATTTTCCAGATATTAGCAAAACTGTAGAAATACTAGCAACCAACTTCATTAAAGGAATACTGAAATAA
>NZ_RJOG01000006.1:0-73914 GCF_003942965.1 Streptococcus mitis
AATTGAATTAGGAGTTGATCCAATAACTGGGAAAAGAATTCAAAAGAAAGGAAGGAAAAATCAACAGGGACTACCGTTTAATTCTTTTAAGGAAGCATATGAAGAGATACTTCGTTTAAAACATGAATTTGTGAACTCTACTATTAATAATAGTTTTCTAACTTTTAGAGAGTTTATGGAAGAGATTTATTTAAAATATTATCAACAAAAAGTTCAATTTGTAACTTATCAAACCGCTTTACCACATCATCAGTTATTTATTAAGCAATTTGGTAGTATAAAATTATCAGATATTAGTACTATTGACTGTGAAAGATTTCGCTTAGCTATTATAGACAAGTATTCTAGTAACTATGCTAAAAATATGTGGTCTAGATTTAAAGCATGTCTGGGCTATGCAGAAAGATTGGGTTATATTGATAGAGTTCCTTTTAAAGGATTAGATAATCCTAGAGGAAAACACCCTGATACAAAATTTTGGACATTTGATGAATTTAAGAAGGTAATAAACTCTTTTGATATTAGTGAGTATGAGGGACTCCATAATTACATGACGATCTGGTTATATTTTATGACTGGCTTAAGAGTTAGTGAGGGTATTGCTCTTAAATGGGAAGATATTGATTTTGAACGTAAATGGATTCATGTTCATTCGACAATTGAGAAAGACAAAAACGGTGTATGGTATGCTAAACAACAAACAAAGACAGTAGCAGGGAATCGTAAAATTGATTTAGATGATTTTACGATTACAATACTTAAAAAATGGCGAGAAGTTCAAATCAAGAATGATGATAAAGATTATGTAATATCACGTTTTGGTGCCCCCTTGTGTAAGTCTACAATTTCTAGGATAATAAAAAGGCATGCTAAGATTACTGGCGTACCAGAAATTACGGGGAAAGGATTAAGACATAGTCATGCATCTTATCTTATAAATGTGTTACATAAGGATACTTTATATGTTTCATATCGATTAGGACACGCTGATAAGTCAACCACGTTGAATACATATAGTCACTGGTATTATTCAGGTGATTCAACAATTTCAGAAGAGATTACAAACAGTTTAGATAATCTTGGATTATCAATTTACCTACCAAATTCCTGCCAAGGTTGAAAATTGAGGAATTAACCCACTAATACTGGGGGAAAATAGGATTTGCAAATTGTTACTCTTAAATAATAGAGCGACTACATTAGTAGCTTAAAAATATGATTAAACCGCTATTCTTAGGAGTAGCGGTTTTCTTTTTATATGTTAAGGGGCAAAAAAGGCGGCAAAACTATTTATAAATTTTATATAGCACGTCTACAACTTTTGATTTAATACTTTTTGTGCAGACTCATGATATATTAATTTTCTTTAAAAAAGCCCAGTTACCAATTGAACTTGATCCGTATTCTAGATCCATAAAGTCTAGTAGTAGATAATTGTTTTTTTCGTAGAATGAAGCATTTCTTACTGTACTAGTAATAAGTCCCAAGTGTTTACAGCCTTTTGATTTGACATAAGGTTCAATCCCTTGTGTCAGAAAAGTACTGCCTATTCCCTGTCCCTTACTTTCTAAATTGACAGCTAAAGCCATCAAATACCAATCAAACTCTCCAGATTCTTCTAAATGCTTTTTGGAACGTTTTACAAAGTCAAAGTATTTAAGGAGATTTTGTGGTCGAATGTAGCGAAAAATGTTTGTCCCACCATTTCGTAGATAGGATAGTATACAGAAATCCTTTTGTTGCAAAAGGGCAACTGCAAGTAATTCTCCATCCTGTTCCGCAACTAAACAGTTTCCCTTCTTAATATAGACTCTAGTAAGCAAAATTTGCAATGTTTCTACAAAAGCAGGATAGGAGTCAGGTTTCTTCAAATCGTCAGTTATAATTGTTAAAAAGGGATAGTCAAGAAAAGACTTGGCTAATAGTTTTCCAATTTTTTCGTATTCTTCAAGTCTTGCCTCACGATATATCATGTCTCCCATGTTTGTCTCCTTAATTATCTATAAAATCTTGTATGATAAGATTTCAAGATAAAAAATTGGAGATGATCCAAAAAGCAAGTTAGAACCTCGTTTTGTACTATAAGGTCCAAAAAGCTTTTTAAACTCTCCAATTTTTTATTTGGTTGGAATCGAAATTCCAATTAATTTTTCTGAATAGAGGGTTTTGATATTGGCCTCATCAATAGAGTCCTTATCAATTTTACGTTTCAAGAAAAATTCTTGAATAGCTTCGATTTCAGGTTCGCGGATAGCGCGGTGTTTGTTTGAGATGAGGATTTCATAGTGAAGCGGAGCTTGGGTAAAAATAACATCAGTATTCCCTGCAGAATAAACCTCAACAAGAGTTGCATCTGTACTTTCTAGCTGGCTTTTAACAAGTTGCGAGTGTGAGTTTGTCGTATTGATTAGCTTCATAACATTTCCTCCGATTTTCTAATTCTATTATAGCACTTTTTAAATAAAGTAGCTTGATTTAGTTAATCTTATGCTGTTTTTTCCAAGATTGGATGGCCCATTTATGGCTACCACGTTTGAGGTTTTCAATAGCCTCGTCAATAGGGAACCAGGCAATATGATTAAAGTCTTCTAGTGGTTTTTGTACTTCTTTGAAAGAAGTCGCTTCATAGAGGTAGGCAGGATTGTAGTAGTAGGTATCACGGTGACGAGAGTAGAAATATTCGTCAGCTTGACCGTAATAGGTACCAATTTCAGCAGTGAATCCAAGCTCTTCAATCAATTCACGTTTTAGGGCTTCCTGATGATTTTCACCTGCTTCAATTTCGCCACCTGGTAAGAACCAAGCGCCATTAGGCGCTTGAACAAGAACAATTTGTTTTTGCTCAGCGTCAGGGATAACTGCGTAAACACCATAGCGATGCTGGTAGGTTATATTCTCTTTTTTTTCTCCAAAGGTTGGGTTTGCCATTGCATTTTCCTCATTATCTATTATCTTTATTATTATCTTAATGGACAAAGGCTGAGCTGTCAAGAACTTATAGTTATTTTAGTAAAAAGGAGTAGAAAATTTTTATTTTCTACTCCTTTTCTATAGGATTTATACTTCTTTTTCAGAAGTTTTAACTTCAGCTTTTTTGGCAGACTTAATTTGAATGTTTCCCTTGCTGGTCATAACTGCCTTGAGGTCTTTTTCGCTTGGATTTTCAAGGTAGTAGTCAGTGATGGCGTCCTCAATATAGTCTTGAATAGTACGACGAAGTGGGCGCGCCCCCATTTTTGGATCATAGCCGAGGTCAACTAATTTTTCCTTTACCTTTTCAGTTACATCTAAATGAATGTTGTTGCTAGAAAGGCGCTTGTTAACGTCTGCAAGCATAAGCTCGACAATCTGAAGGAGGTTGTCCTTGCTGAGAGCCTTAAATTCGATAATACCATCAAAACGGTTCATAAACTCTGGGCTAAAGAAGTTACCGAGTTC
The DNA here is from genome assembly GCF_003942965.1 of Streptococcus mitis. Classification (GTDB taxonomy): domain Bacteria; phylum Bacillota; class Bacilli; order Lactobacillales; family Streptococcaceae; genus Streptococcus; species Streptococcus mitis_BH. The sequence goes on from NZ_RJOG01000006.1 coordinate 3,439, forward strand.
ACCGAGAACAGAGTTGGTACGTCCTTCTCTAGCAGCACCAAATCCAACGCTGGCTTCGGCTTTACCAGTCCCAGCATTTGAAGTCATGATGATGATGGCGTCCTTGAAGCTAACGGTACGTCCTTGCCCATCTGTCAAACGACCATCGTCCAAGACCTGGAGGAACATATGCATAACATCTGGGTGAGCTTTTTCGACTTCATCGAGAAGGATGAGGGAATATGGATTGCGACGAACTTTTTCAGTTAATTGCCCAGCCTCATCGTAGCCAACATAACCTGGAGGGGCGCCGACCAACTTAGCCACGCTGTGTTTTTCCATGTATTCGCTCATGTCAAAGCGAATCATGCTGTCAGCAGAACCAAAGAGTTCGATAGCTAGTTGTTTGGAAAGTTCTGTTTTACCAACACCAGTTGGTCCGACAAAGAGAAAGCTTCCAATTGGACGGTTTGGCGTACCGAGACCGACACGATTCCGGCGAATAGCCTTGGCAATCTTATCGACTGCATCATCCTGTCCAATAACATGCGACTTGAGATCTTCGGCTAGATGGATGAGTTGAGATTGTTCTTTCTCTTTCAAATCACCAACAGGGATATTGGTTTTCTGCTCGATAATATGCTCAATGGTTTTTTCACTGATGATAGGAGTATCTTGGTCTGTGACCTTTTTCTTTTGCATTTCTTTATACTTGGCAATCTGGTCGCGGAAGTAGGCAGCCTTCTCAAAATCTTCCTCTCGTGTAGCTTGAGATTTTAGATTTTCAGCCTCAATCAAGCGCTGATCGATAACTTTAGGATCCACAAAATTTAAGGTCAAGTTCATCTTAGAACCAGCTTCATCTAAGAGGTCAATGGCCTTGTCAGGTAAGAAGCGATCTTGGATGTAGCGATTGGACAGAGTTGCAGCTGCTTCAATTGCAGCATCGGTATACTGAACGTGGTGGTAGTCTTCGTATTTCTTTTGAATGCCTTTGAGGATAGTGACTGTTTCTTCCACTGTTGGTTCATCGACTTTGACAGGCTGCATACGACGCTCTAGGGCAGCATCCTTTTCAATGATACGGTATTCATTGAGGGTAGTGGCACCGACCAGTTGCAGTTCCCCACGAGCAAGGGCTGGCTTGAGGATATTTCCTGCATCCATATTACCATCGCCCGCAGAACCTGCACCAACAATTTCATGGATTTCATCGATAAAGAGGATGATATCCTCACGTTTGCGAATTTCTTCCATGAGTTTTTGCATGCGTTCTTCAAATTGTCCACGGATACCCGTTCCTTGAACTAGGCTAACTACATCCAGACGGATGACCTGTTTGCCTTGTAGTTTATGTGGAACGTCGCCATCAACGATTTTCTGAGCTAGACCTTCGACAACGGCAGTTTTTCCGACACCAGGTTCACCGATAAGAACAGGATTATTCTTGGTTCTGCGATTGAGAATTTCGATGACACGGATAATCTCATCGTCGCGGCCAATAACGGGGTCAATATCTCCACGACGGGCAATTTCAGTTACGTTGATACCAAATTCTTCCAGCAGGCCTTTTTCTTGGCTTGGTGGAGGAGTTTGAGCAGGTCCACGATTTTGGGAACCATAACCGCCATTTCCACCGTAACCTCCACCTGATTGGGTTGGGGGAGTCGGAGGAGTATTGTTAGAAGGCCTGAAATTGTTTAGGTCATTGAAGAAATCACCAAAGGGATCAAAGTCACGATTGTTCAGATCCGTAATACCTTTAAAGAGGCTATTGTTAGGATCTGTCTTGATAATCTTATAGCAGTTTTGACAGAGGTCAATTTGTTTTTGCTTTCCATTGAGATTGGTATAAAGATGAATCGTTGAGTCATTGATTTTACAGTTTTGACAAAGCATACATCTACCTCATTTCTTTATTTAGCCTGACCTGTTTAATGGTCAAAAATAGTCAAATTTCTATACTCTCATTATAACAGGATTGGGGTGTAAAGCAAGTAAAAAGATTGCAGCTTTGAGAAGTTGTTACAATGAAAATTTTTGAGCTTTTAGGGAATAAAAAAATCCTATTTGCGAGACAAAAAGGATTTTGGTTAGACATGCAGGGTGTAATCCCAGCTTGTTTTGTATTAGTAAAGGAGTTCGTAAATCTCCATTGCAATCAAGTCAATGCTATCAAACGTATAAGTTTCGCGAGCTTCGACATCACGAAGGGTAAAGATTGAGCCGTTTTCTTCGTCGTGGCTGTATGCAACTTCTGCAACAACAACTCCTTCGCGTTCAAAATTACGTTTTAAATTTCCGCCGTCTTTTGCCATTGCTTCAAGGCGGTTGATGATTCTAACCAAATGTGATTCCATTTTGATTCTCCTTCATTTCTTATCGTTACTATTTTACCATAAAGGAGGCCAACTTGCCTAGAAAAAACTAAGATTTCTCGCTAATTCTACCAGCTTAAAGATTTTTTGAATAAATTAGACAAAAGATTTGAATTTTAATTCAATTCATGTTATAATCATACAGTATTCTATTTTAGAAAGCAGTGTGACTATGAATTTTTCTTTTTTACCTAAGTATTTACCTTATTTTAACTATGGGGCTGTCGTGACTGTTCTCATTTCTATCTGTGTTGTCTTTTTGGGAACTATTTTGGGTGTTGTCTTGGCTTTTGGGCAACGCTCAAAGTTTAAACCGCTTGTTTGGCTGGCAAACTTGTACGTTTGGATTTTCCGTGGGACACCGATGATGGTTCAGATTATGATTGCCTTTGCTCTTATGCATATCAATGCTCCGACTATTCAGGTTGGGATTTTGGGTGTTGATCTTTCTCGCTTGATTCCAGGGATTTTGATTATCTCTATGAACAGTGGTGCTTATGTTTCTGAGACTGTTCGTGCTGGGATTAATGCGGTACCTAAGGGGCAGTTAGAAGCGGCTTATTCGCTAGGGATTCGTCCTAAAAATGCCATGCGTTATGTGATTTTGCCACAAGCAATCAAAAATATCTTGCCAGCATTGGGGAACGAATTTATCACCATTATCAAGGATAGCTCCCTCTTATCAGCTATTGGTGTTATGGAGTTGTGGAATGGGGCTACAACAGTTTCTACAACAACCTATCTACCTTTGACACCACTTTTATTTGCAGCCTTTTATTACTTGATTATGACTTCTGTTTTGACAGTGGCCTTGAAAGCTTTTGAAAAACGTATGGGACAAGGAGATAAGAAATAATGACAGATACCTTGATAAAAATTGAAAATTTACATAAATCCTTTGGAAAGAATGAAGTATTAAAGGGAATCAACCTCGAGATTAAAAGAGGAGAGGTTGTCGTTATCATCGGTCCTTCAGGGAGTGGGAAATCTACCTTGCTTCGCTCTATGAATTTGTTGGAAGAAGCGACCAAGGGGAAGGTTATCTTTGAGGGAGTCGATATTACGGACAAGAAGAATGACCTGTTTGCCATGAGTGAGAAGATGGGCATGGTTTTCCAACAATTCAATCTCTTTCCTAATATGACTGTGATGGAAAATATCACCTTGTCACCTATCAAGACCAAAGGTGAGAGCAAGGCTGTTGCTGAGAAGAGAGCTCAGGAACTTTTGGAAAAAGTTGGTTTACCAGATAAGGCAACTGCTTACCCACAGAGTTTGTCAGGTGGGCAGCAACAGCGGATTGCCATAGCGCGTGGGTTGGCCATGGAACCTGATGTTTTGCTCTTTGACGAGCCAACTTCAGCCTTGGATCCTGAAATGGTAGGTGAGGTATTGGCTGTTATGCAAGACCTAGCCAAGTCAGGAATGACCATGGTTATCGTAACACATGAAATGGGATTTGCTCGTGAGGTGGCAGACCGTGTCATCTTTATGGCAGACGGTGTGGTTGTTGAAGATGGAACACCTGAACAGATTTTTGAACAAACCCAAGAACAACGGACTAGAGACTTCTTGAGTAAGGTTTTATAAGTTAGCTGCATTTTGGTGGTTAGTTAAGAATTTCAAATTATCACCGTTATAACTAAAAAGCAAGTTACTAACCTTAAATATTGTAAGAATATATTTTATAGGACTGAATTTTGTACTATGCATAAATCAGTCCTTTTAATATTGCTTTCTTACCTTATTATTGTACATAATCCTCATAAAAATGGTATAATGATAAAGTTATATAGTCCCGATAAGATGGTAGGTATTTATCACTAAAAGTTTTCCTATCAGTACTTTGTAACTCTATAACTCTATAACACTATTTTTAAGGGGGGACATTTTTATGTCAGAACGTAAATTATTCACGTCTGAATCTGTATCTGAGGGGCATCCAGATAAGATTGCAGACCAAATTTCAGATGCGATTTTGGATGCTATTTTAGCAAAGGATCCAGAGGCGCACGTTGCTGCTGAGACAGCTGTATACACTGGATCTGTCCACGTTTTTGGTGAAATTTCTACAAATGCCTATGTGGATATTAACCGTGTGGTTCGTGATACTATCGCAGAGATTGGCTACACCAATACAGAATATGGTTTTTCTGCGGAGACAGTGGGAGTACACCCATCTTTGGTGGAACAATCTCCTGATATTGCTCAAGGAGTTAATGAAGCCTTGGAAGTTCGTGGAAATGCAGACCAAGATCCACTTGACTTGATTGGTGCTGGAGACCAAGGGCTCATGTTTGGATTTGCAGTGGATGAAACAGAAGAGCTCATGCCTTTGCCGATTTCACTCAGTCATAAATTGGTTCGTCGTCTGGCAGAACTTCGTAAGTCCGGGGAAATTAGCTATCTTCGCCCAGATGCCAAATCGCAAGTTACAGTTGAGTATGATGAAAATGACCGTCCAGTACGTGTGGACACAGTCGTGATTTCAACTCAGCACGATCCAGAAGTCAGCAACGAACAAATTCACAATGATGTCATTAACAAGGTTATCAAAGAGGTTATTCCAGCTTCTTACTTGGATGAGCAAACAAAATTCTTCATCAATCCTACTGGTCGTTTTGTAATCGGTGGACCTCAAGGAGACTCAGGTTTGACTGGCCGTAAGATTATCGTAGATACTTATGGTGGCTATTCTCGTCATGGTGGTGGTGCCTTCTCTGGTAAAGATGCGACTAAGGTGGACCGTTCTGCGTCATATGCGGCTCGATATATTGCAAAGAATATCGTTGCAGCAGGTCTTGCTAAGAAGGCGGAAGTGCAATTGGCTTATGCTATCGGTGTTGCTCAGCCTGTTTCTGTTCGTATCGATACCTTCGGTACAGGAACAGTAGCTGAAAGCAAACTTGAAAAAGCTGCTCGTCAAATCTTTGACCTTCGTCCTGCAGGAATTATCCAAATGCTGGATCTTAAACGTCCAATTTACCGTCAAACAGCAGCTTACGGTCACATGGGACGTACAGATATTGACCTTCCATGGGAACGTTTGGACAAGGTAGATGCTTTGAAAGAAGCAGTTAAATAAAATCTAAAGAGGGGGACTTCCCCTCTTTTTAATATACTATTTCCTTTAAAATCATTGAAATTATAGCCTGAATTTGATATGATATTTCTATGGATAAAAGTAGAGCAAATCGTGTTGAGCACGATAAAAAGAGAATCGGTTTAATAGCCCTAGTAGCTATCTTTTCGGTAAGTATTTGCGTCCTTGGTTCAATGATTGGATACAAAGTATATACAAAGCAAAGTTTTGAACAAAGGATTGAATCTCTCAAAAAAGAGAAAGATGATCAATTAAGTGAGGGAAATCAGAAAGATCATTTTCGTAAGGGACAAGCAGAAGTAATTGCCTATTATCCTCTCCAAGGGGAGCAAGTGATTTCATCTGTAAAAGAAATCATGACACAGGATATTAAGGAAAATCTGGAAGACAAGGAAAATCTGGTTTTTTATTATACGGAGAAACAGGATTCGACTTTAAAAGGGATTGTCAACCGAAGTGTGATGAAACAAGTCTATGATTTAACTTCGTCAAAAGTTGAAGAGACTGAAAAAACTAGTCTGGCAAAAGTACATTTGACAGAAGATGGTAAATCTTTCACACTTAATCAATTGTTTTCAGATGCTAGTAAGGCCAAAGAGAAACTAATAAAAGAACTGACTTCTTTTTTACAGGATAAGAAACTGGAGCAAGAAAAGATCGATCAGCTTGTTAAAGGCTTCTCTGACCAAGACTTGTATGCATGGAATTTTGATTACAAGGATAGTCAGATTATCCTTTATCCAAGTCAGTCAGTTGAAAATCTAGACGAGATTGCCTTGCCAGTATCTAGTTTCTTTGAAGTTATTCAGTCCTCTTATTTATTAGATAAGGATGCAGAGCTATATAAGGCTTATTATGAAAAGAAAAACCGTAAAGTAGTGGCCTTGACTTTTGATGATGGACCAAATCCTACGACGACAAATCAAGCATTAGATACTCTTTCCAAGTATGGTATCAAGGCAACTTTCTTTGTTTTAGGTAAGAATGTTTCTGGTAATGAAGAGATTTTGAAACGCATGAAATCGGATGGACATGTCATTGGAAACCATAGTTGGAGTCATCCAGTGCTTTCAAAACTTTCCCTTGATGAAGCTAAAAAACAAATTACTGATACTGAGGATGCGCTAACTAAAGTGTTGGGTTCTAGTTCTAAACTTATGCGTCCGCCTTATGGGGCTATTACAGATGACATTCGCAATAGTCTCGATTTGAGCTTTATTATGTGGGATGTAGATAGTCTGGACTGGAAGAGTAAAAATGAAGCATCTATTTTGACAGAAATTCAGCGTGAAGTCAAGAATGGTTCTATTATTCTCATGCATGATATCCATGCTGAGACGGTACATGCTCTACCGAAGGTTATTGACTATTTGAAAGGGCAAGGTTATGACTTTGTGACAATTCCAGATTTGTTAGACACTCGTCTTAAACCTCACCAGCTCTATTATGACCGTAATCAATAATAAACAAAATCTAAAGAGATAAGTTTTCTTTGAAAATTTGGCTCTTTGGATTTTCTTCTAATCTAGAAAGGAAAAAAATGAAATTTTATACTTTAAATAATGGCGTTACAATTCCAGTTCTGGGATTTGGAACTTGGAAAGCTGAAAATGGAGAGATTGCCTATCAAGCTGTACTAGAGGCTTTAAAGGCAGGCTATCGCCATATCGATACGGCAGCTATCTATAAAAATGAAGAAAGCGTTGGTCGTGCCATTCAAGATAGTGGCGTTCCGCGTGAGGAAATTTTTGTAACCAGCAAACTCTGGAATACAAATCATAGCTATGAGCAAGCTCGTCAGGCTTTTGAAGAGTCTTTAGAGAAGCTGGGCTTGGAATATTTGGATTTGTATTTGATTCATTGGCCAAATCCAAAACCTCTCAGAGAAAATAACCACTGGAAAATCCGAAATTCAGAAGTTTGGAGAGCGATGGAGGATCTTTACCTAGAAGGCAAAATCCGTGCTATAGGTGTTAGTAATTTTCTTCCCCATCATTTGGATGCCTTGCTTGAAACAGCAAAAATTCTTCCAGCAGTCAATCAAGTTCGTTTGGCTCCAGGTGTGTATCAAGAGGAACTCGTAGATTACTGTCGAGAAAAAGGAATTTTATTGGAAGCTTGGGGACCTTTTGGTCAGGGAGAACTGTTTGATAGCAAGCAAGTGCAAGAAATCGCGGTAAATCACGAAAAATCGGTTGCTCAAATAGCATTGGCATGGAGCTTGGCAGAAGGATTTTTACCCCTTCCGAAATCTGTTACAGCATCGCGGATTCAGGCTAATCTTGATTGTTTTGGAATTGAATTGAGTCATGAAGAAAGGGAAAACTTAAAAACAATAGCTGTTCAGTCGGGTGCTCCACGAGTTGATGATATGGATTTCTAGAAAATCATAAAAAGAATTGTACATTGTTCCAATTTTTGATATAATAGTCTGCAGGAAAGAAAGTCTTATGGCGTTCTTCAAGCGAGCTTGGGATAGTGGGAGCCAAGTAGGGCAAAATAAGGAACTGGCGCTTTCTGTAGTATTTTTAAAAACAATGAAGTAATAAATTAGGGTGGAACCGCGTTTCTGACGCCCCTAGTCGCAAGGCTTGGGTGTTGAAATTCGGTTCTTTTTGAATTCGTCTAATGCCTAAGTAGAAAGGAGCATAATGCTTAAAGGATCTTGTTTATGTAAAGCAGTCACCTACACTCTAGATGAAGAATTATCGGAAATAGTTTTTTGCCATTGCTCATTTTGTCGGAAAGTAACTGCGTCTGCCTACACAGTTAATGCCAAAGTTAGCAGCAAAAATCTGGCACTGTATGGAAAAGAGAATTTGGTTACTTATAGTTCATCTCCAGGTAAACAACGTTATTACTGCCAGAACTGTCACAGTCAAATTTTCACTGCTCAAGAAAATATACCAGAAGTCTGCGCTTTGAAATTAGGAACAATAGATGAATGCGATCAGAATTTACAAACTGTTCCCAAACGTCATATTTTTCAGGATCCAGCCTTTTCTTGGTTGCTTGATAAATAAGTTTAAAAAGATAATATAAATTAAAGGAGAAAAGAATGTCTAAGAAATTAACATTTCAAGAAATTATTTTGACTTTGCAACAATTTTGGAATGACCAAGGTTGTATGCTTATGCAGGCTTATGATAATGAGAAAGGTGCGGGGACAATGAGTCCTTACACTTTCCTTCGTGCTATCGGACCTGAGCCATGGAATGCAGCTTATGTAGAGCCATCACGTCGTCCTGCTGACGGTCGTTACGGAGAAAATCCTAACCGTCTCTACCAACACCACCAATTCCAGGTGGTCATGAAGCCATCTCCATCAAACATCCAAGAACTTTACCTTGAGTCTTTGGAAAAATTGGGAATCAATCCTTTGGAGCACGACATCCGTTTTGTTGAGGATAACTGGGAAAACCCATCAACTGGTTCAGCTGGTCTTGGTTGGGAAGTTTGGCTTGATGGGATGGAAATTACTCAGTTCACTTATTTCCAACAAGTCGGTGGATTGGCAACTGGCCCTGTGACTGCAGAAGTTACTTATGGTTTGGAGCGTTTGGCTTCTTACATTCAAGAAGTAGACTCTGTCTATGATATCGAGTGGGCTGATGGTGTAAAATACGGAGAAATCTTCATCCAGCCTGAGTACGAGCATTCAAAATATTCATTTGAAATTTCTGATCAAGAAATGTTGCTGGAAAACTTTGATAAGTTTGAAAAAGAAGCTGGTCGTGCCTTGGAAGAAGGTTTGGTTCACCCTGCCTATGACTATGTTCTCAAATGTTCACACACCTTTAACCTGCTTGATGCGCGTGGCGCCGTATCTGTAACCGAACGCGCAGGCTATATCGCCCGTATCCGTAACTTGGCCCGTGTCGTAGCCAAAACCTTTGTCGCAGAACGAAAACGCCTAGGCTACCCACTTTTGGATGAAGCAACACGAGCTAAACTCTTAGCAGAAGACGCAGAATAGTGAGTAATATTGTGCTCTAAAATCGTTAGAGGCAAGTCGAAGACTTGCTAGAGGGATATGCACCGCCGTACTGTTATGTGGGGATTTTTGAAACCTTAGGTTCAAAAATTAGTCAGCTAAATCCACTTTGATGAGACTGTTGGAAATCTTGATCAATTTAGTATTAGATTTCCATACAGACTCACAAAGTTAGTTAGCGACGTCCCCAGTACCTAAGGTGCATATCAAAAAAGATTGAAGAAAATGTAAAGGAAAAAACATGACAAAAAACTTATTAGTAGAACTCGGTCTTGAAGAATTACCAGCCTATGTTGTCACACCAAGTGAAAAACAACTAGGCGAAAAAATGGCAGCCTTCCTTAAGGAAAACCGCCTGTCTTTTGAAGCCATTCAAACCTTCTCAACACCACGTCGTTTAGCTGTTCGTGTAACTGGTCTTGCAGACAAACAGTCTGATTTGACAGAAGATTTTAAGGGGCCAGCAAAGAAAATTGCTTTGGATAGCGATGGAAACTTCACCAAAGCTGCTCAAGGATTTGTTCGTGGCAAAGGTTTGACGGTTGAAGATATCGAATTCCGTGAAATTAAGGGTGAAGAATATGTCTATGTTACCAAGGAAGAAGTGGGCCAACCAGTTGAGAACATTGTTCCTGGTGTTGTAGATGTCTTGAAGTCCTTGACTTTCCCTGTCAGCATGCACTGGGCTAACAATACCTTTGAATACATTCGTCCTGTTCACACTTTAACTGTTCTTTTAGATGAAGAAGAGTTTGATTTGGATTTCCTTGATATCAAGGGAGGTCGTGTCAGCCGTGGTCATCGTTTCTTGGGGAAAGAAACCAAAATTCAGTCAGCATTGAGCTATGAAGAAGACCTTCGTCGTCAGTTTGTAATCGCAGATCCACGTGAACGTGAGCAAATGATTGTTGACCAAATCAAGGAAATTGAGGCAAAACATGGTGTACGTATCGAAATTGATGCGGATTTGCTGAATGAAGTCTTGAACTTGGTTGAATACCCAACTGCCTTTATGGGAAGTTTTGATGCCAAATACCTTGAAGTTCCAGAAGAAGTTTTGGTGACTTCAATGAAAGAACACCAACGTTACTTTGTTGTTCGTGATCAAGACGGTAAACTCTTGCCAAATTTCATTTCTGTTCGTAATGGAAATGCAGAGCATTTGGAAAATGTCATCAAAGGAAATGAAAAAGTTTTGGTAGCCCGCTTGGAAGATGGTGAATTCTTCTGGCGTGAAGATCAAAAATTGGTGATTTCTGACCTTGTTGAAAAATTAAATAATGTAACCTTCCATGAGAAGATTGGTTCCCTTCGTGAACACATGATTCGTACGGGTCAAATCGCTGTACTCTTGGCAGAAAAAGCAGGTTTATCAGCTGATGAAACAGTTGACCTAGCCCGTGCAGCAGCCATTTACAAGTTTGACTTGTTGACAGGTATGGTTGGCGAATTTGACGAGCTCCAAGGAATTATGGGTGAGAAATATGCCCTTCTTGCTGGTGAAACTCCAGCGGTGGCAGCTGCTATTCGTGAACACTACATGCCTACTTCAGCTGAAGGAGAACTTCCAAAGAGCAAGGTTGGAGCCATTCTAGCCATTGCAGACAAATTGGATACGATTTTGAGTTTCTTCTCAGTAGGCTTGATTCCATCAGGTTCTAATGACCCTTATGCCCTTCGTCGTGCGACCCAAGGTGTGGTTCGTATCTTGGATGTCTTTGGTTGGCACATTGCTATGGACGAGCTGATAGATAGCCTTTATGCATTGAAATTTGATAGCTTGACTTATGAAAATAAGGCAGAGGTTATGGATTTTATCAAGGCTCGTGTTGATAAGATGATGGGCTCTACTCCAAAAGATATTAAGGAAGCAGTACTTGCAAGTTCGAACTTTGTTGTGGCAGATATGTTGGAAGCAGCAAGTGCTCTTGTAGAAGCAAGCAAGGGAGAAGACTTTAAACCATCTGTTGAATCCCTCTCACGTGCTTTCAACTTGGCTGAGAAAGCAGAAGGCAATGACACGGTTGATCCTGCTCTCTTTGAGAATGAAGAAGAGAAAACCTTGGCTGAAGCAGTAGAAATACTCGTTTTATCAGGTTCTGTAAGTCAGCAATTGAAACAGCTCTTTGCGCTTAGTCCAGTTATTGATGCTTTCTTTGAAAATACCATGGTTATGGCCGAAGATCAGGCTGTCCGTCAAAATCGTTTGGCTATCTTGTCTCATTTGACTCAAAAAGCAGCTAAGCTTGCTCGTTTTAACCAAATTAACACTAAATAAAATTTGATAAATGGACTTTATCTTATCACGAAGGAGAAGAAATGGATCCGAAAAAAATTGCTCGTATCAACGAGCTTGCTAAAAAGAAAAAAGCAGAAGGCTTGACCCCAGAAGAAAAAGTAGAACAAGCCAAACTACGTGAGGAGTACATCGAAGGTTATCGTCGCACTGTTCGTCACCACATCGAAGGGATCAAAATTGTGGACGAAGAAGGAAACGATGTTACACCAGAAAAACTACGTCAGGTCCAACGTGAAAAAGGATTACATGGTCGTAGTCTCGATGACCCAAATTCATAATAAGTATTCTTTCTTTTAACAAAGATAGGTGAAATAATAATTAAAAGACTAGCAGACACAAACTGCTAGTCTTTTGTCACTAAAAAAGGAACCAAAATGGTTCCTAAAAGTATTAGTTACTTGCGCCAGATGTAGCGTCAGCGCCACCACCGTGACCTCCAGCATCACCTGCATCAGAAGCTCCAGATGTGGCATCTGCTCCGCCATGTCCTCCAGCAGGAGCTGCAGCATTTCCACCAACTAGACGTTGACCAGTTGTATTGAGGTACCAATCAAGCCATGGTTGGAAATTAAAGATAATCTCATTAATTCCAGCATATGAGCCATCTGGATAGTACATTGCTTGGTAATTATGGGTATTAATAACACCTTCAGGTGTTCCTGGCACAATTGTACGGACATATTCTTGATCTCCGTTACGCAATACGCCGACAACCCATTCAACGTTTTTCATTCTAGAATCTGGCAATGTACCGTGTACTGTCCCTAATCTATTTCCTGATTGAGCACGGACACGTTTACCAAACATTGTATCTGGGTCTTGGTGTGCGTTATTAAAGTACAAGAATTGATTATTATCATCTGCAAATGTCAATTCAAATGGCATTGCTTTCAAGAACATGTCAAGTTGGTTAACTGTCAAGATACCGTGGTCTAATTTAACGTAAGTATCTCCAGAAACAGCTCCAACAAGTTCAGCAGCTTTTTCTACCCATTCAGGATCATCTGGATCAACACCTTGGATAGTAGTTGCAATTGAATTTGTACAATATAAATCTTCTGGCTCAATTGGTTTTGGTTTTTTCAATTTTGAAACGACTCCCACATATTTTACAAAGTTGTCCAAGCATGTTTCAAGGAAATTAACAGTTCCTTCATTCGTGATATTTCCATTAACATCAAAAGCTTCTTTAGCTTTACCAAGAAGGAATTCATTTCCTGGAAGAGTGTAGGCATTGACACCTGGAGCGTCAAGAATCTTACGAAGGTGAACTTGGGCACGAGAAGTACCTTGGTCATAGTAAGAAGCACCCACAATCATGACTGGTTTGTTTTCAAATGGATGAACTTCATATGAAAGCCATTCAAGAACAGATTTTAGGGAAGCTGAGATTGTGTGGTTGTGCTCAGGAGTAGCGATGATAACACCATCAGCACGCGTAATTCTGTTATACAAGAGACGCAATTGGAAGCTTTCGTCCCATTTTTCGTCTTGGTTAAACATTGGAACTTCATCAATTTCGAGAACTTCTAATTCAAATTTGAGTTTGAAGTGACGACGGATGAATTCCAAGAGTTTACGGTTATATGATTGATCGTAGTTTGATCCTACAAGTCCAACAAATTTCATTCTTTTTGGTCTCCTATCTTACAAATTTTCCCAGTCAAAGTCTTCAGCATCTTTGCGAAGTAGGGCTTGTGCGTTGCGCAATTTTTCTGTGATTTTTACAAAGATACGGAAGTCGTCAAAAGTGGCATCCAGTTTTTTAATAACATCAAGATCTACTAAATCTCCACTTGGGTTGAAGGCTTGAAGAGAATGTGAAAGCAAGAATTCATCAGGAAGGACACTTGCTTTGATTTCTGGTGCATTTAAGATTTGACGAAGTTGTAATTGGGCGCGTGATGAACCAAGTGTACCATATGAAGCACCTGTAATCATGATTGGTTTGTTCAAAAGTGGATAGATACCATAAGACAACCAAGCAAGAGCGCTCATCAAAACAGCTGGGATAGAGTGGTCATACTCAGGAGTACCAATAATAACGCCATCTGCCTCTTCAATTTTAGCAGCTATTTCTAGAATTTCAGCAGGTACTTGCTTGTCAGCTGGTTTGTTAAAGACAGGAATGTCTTTAATTTCAACAAGTTCAATTTCAGCTTTTTCAGCAAAGTGTTTTTGCATGTATTGAAGCAATTGACGGTTTGTAGAACGTTTTGAATTTGTTCCAACAATAGCAATAAGTTTTAACATGAGATTTCCTTTCTCTTTTTACATAATACGAATTTAAAACTCCATTGAAACAGTTGTTTCTATAGAGTAGGAACTCCTGAAGAACAGCTTAGGTGACCTTCCTTATCAATCAGAATCGCTTCGATTCCCTCCAAACTTTCGACTTGCCAGAGGATAGAAGCAGGTCTTTCTCCAAAGAGTCGAGTTGTCCAGATTTCACCATCAACTGACTTATCAGAGATGATTGTGAGACTAGCGAGTTCTGTTTCAGCAGGATAGCCTGTTTGGCTGTCAAAAATGTGATGGTAATCTTTTCCATCGACTGTCAAGTGACGTTCATAAATGCCTGAAGTTACGACAGACTTATTGACAACAGGAATGGTCATTAAGTGATTGCCCCTCGGATTGGCTGGGTCTTGAATACCGATTTGCCAAGCTTGATCACCTCTTGCCTGATTTTTTCCAATGGTCAGGATATTCCCTCCCAGATTGATCAAGGCAGACGTCACTCCCTCTTCTCTCAGAAATTGGGCAACTTTATCCGCACTATAACCCTTGGCTAAACAACCAAGATCGATCTTCATTCCTTTTTGTTTTAAAAACACAGTGGAAGTGGAAGAATCTAACTCGATATAATGAGGATTGATTAAAGGTAGCACCGATTCAATTTCTTGGGGTTGGGCCACTTTGGCATCTGAAAAGCCGATACGCCATGTTTGAATCAAGGGACCAATGCTGATGTTGAGATGACTAGAGGGAGCTAGGCTATGCTCTAAACCAAGTGAAATCAGGTCGAACAGGTCTGGATGAACCTTGACTGGAGCTATTCCAGCTTGATGATTGATTTCCATCAACTCAGATTCTTGACTATTGGCATTGAAGCGGTATTCGAGCTCTTTGAGTAAATCAAAGGATTTTTGGAGCAAGCTATCGGCTCGCTCATCCACTAATGAAATCGTGATAGTGGTTCCCATTAGGCGTTCAGAATGTGAACTAAGAGGCAAGCTACCAACTCCTTTCTCTTATGAAAAGAAGGTTAAAATATAGTAAATTTATGAAAAATGAACCCCTTACATTTTCTTTCCATGATACTAGCATACCATAAAGTCAGCGTTTTCACAAATGAAATTTGTAAACTTGTCAAGAAATATGCTCAGAAAATAAATAGTAATTGTAAGAAAGGCTGATAAAATACAGATTATTTACATTTTTTTACAAAAAAATCGGGAAAATTAGCTAAACTCTTGTAAACGCTAACAGTAAATGTTATACTAGAAGAGTAAATTTTTAATTAAAGGTAGGAATTTTTCTATGAGTAAAATCGTTGTAGTTGGTGCTAACCACGCTGGTACAGCATGTATTAATACTATGTTGGATAATTTTGGTAATGAGAACGAAATCGTTGTATTCGACCAAAACTCTAACATCTCTTTCCTAGGATGTGGAATGGCCCTTTGGATTGGTGAACAAATTGACGGTGCTGAAGGCTTGTTCTATTCTGATAAAGAAAAATTGGAAGCTAAGGGTGCTAAGGTTTACATGAATTCACCAGTTCTTTCAATCGACTATGATAACAAAGTAGTTACAGCTGAAGTTGAAGGAAAAGAACACAAAGAATCATACGAGAAATTGATTTTTGCTACGGGTTCTACACCAATCTTGCCACCAATCGAAGGTGTTGAAATTGTTAAAGGAAACCGCGAATTTAAAGCAACTCTTGAAAACGTACAATTCGTGAAATTGTACCAAAATGCTGAAGAAGTTATCAATAAACTTGCTGACAAGAGTCAACACCTTGACCGTATCGCCGTTGTTGGTGGTGGTTATATCGGTGTTGAACTTGCTGAAGCCTTTGAACGTCTTGGAAAAGAAGTTATCCTTGTTGATATCGTTGATACTGTCTTGAACGGTTACTATGACAAAGACTTCACACAAATGATGGCGAAGAACTTGGAAGACCACAACATCCGCTTGGCGCTTGGTCAAACTGTTAAAGCAATTGAGGGTGACGGTAAAGTTGAACGCTTGATTACTGATAAAGAAACTTTCGATGTGGATATGGTTATCCTTGCAGTTGGTTTCCGTCCAAATACTGCTCTTGCTGATGGTAAGATTGAACTCTTCCGTAACGGTGCTTTCCTTGTAAACAAGAAACAAGAAACTTCACTTCCTGGTGTATTTGCTGTTGGAGACTGTGCGACTGTTTATGACAACGCTCGAAAAGACACAAGCTACATCGCACTTGCTTCAAACGCAGTTCGTACTGGTATTGTTGGTGCTTACAACGCTTGTGGATATGAATTGGAAGGAATCGGTGTTCAAGGTTCAAACGGTATCTCAATCTACGGTCTTCACATGGTTTCAACTGGTTTGACCCTTGAAAAAGCAAAAGCAGCAGGTTACAATGCGACTGAAACAGGCTTTAACGATCTTCAAAAACCAGAATTCATGAAACATGATAACTATGAAGTAGCAATCAAGATTGTCTTTGACAAAGATAGCCGCGAAATTCTAGGTGCGCAAATGGTCTCACACGATTCTGCAATCAGCATGGGAATTCACATGTTCTCGCTTGCTATTCAAGAACATGTGACAATTGATAAATTGGCATTAACAGACCTATTCTTCTTGCCACACTTCAACAAACCATACAACTACATCACAATGGCTGCACTTACTGCTGAATAATAAAAATGAATGAGCTATCTGGCCTTAAGTTAAGGTCAGGTAGTTTTTTAGCAAATCTGTACCCATACAATTAAGTTTTTTTTATCTTGTGATTCATTCTAATCTGACTTAAAATGAAATGGTAGATACAATACAAATGATGGGGATAAAGAAATGACTGAAAATCGTTATGAATTAAATAAAAACTTAGCACAAATGCTTAAAGGTGGCGTTATCATGGATGTGCAAAATCCTGAACAAGCTCGTATTGCAGAGGCCGCTGGTGCGGCTGCTGTGATGGCCTTGGAGCGGATTCCAGCTGATATTCGTGCAGCTGGTGGGGTTTCCCGTATGAGTGATCCAAAGATGATTAAGGAAATCCAAGAAGCGGTTAGCATTCCAGTAATGGCCAAGGTCAGAATCGGGCACTTTGTTGAAGCTCAGATTTTAGAGGCTATTGAGATTGACTATATCGATGAGAGTGAAGTTTTATCTCCAGCAGACGACCGTTTCCATGTGGATAAGAAAGAATTCCAAGTTCCTTTTGTCTGTGGGGCTAAGGATTTGGGTGAAGCCTTGCGTCGTATCGCTGAAGGTGCTTCTATGATTCGTACCAAAGGAGAACCAGGGACAGGAGACATTGTTCAAGCTGTTCGTCATATGCGTATGATGAATCAGGAAATTCGCCGCATTCAAAACTTACGAGAGGACGAACTTTATGTTGCTGCTAAGGACTTGCAGGTACCTGTAGAATTGGTTCAATACGTCCATGAACATGGAAAATTGCCAGTTGTAAACTTTGCGGCTGGAGGCGTTGCAACGCCAGCAGATGCTGCGTTGATGATGCAATTAGGGGCAGAGGGTGTCTTTGTCGGTTCAGGTATTTTCAAGTCAGGAGATCCTGTTAAACGAGCGAGTGCCATTGTCAAAGCGGTAACTAACTTCCGTAATCCTCAAATCCTAGCTCAAATCTCTGAAGATCTAGGCGAAGCCATGGTTGGTATTAATGAAAATGAAATTCAAATTCTCATGGCAGAGCGAGGAAAATAGATGAAAATCGGAATATTGGCCTTGCAAGGGGCCTTTGCAGAACATGCAAAAGTGCTAGATCGATTAGGTGTCGAGAGTGTTGAAATCAGAAATTTAGAAGATTTTCAGAAACATCAGAGTGATTTGTCGGGTTTGATATTACCTGGTGGGGAGTCTACAACCATGGGCAAGCTTTTACGAGACCAAAACATGCTGCTTCCCATTCGAGAAGCAATTCTATCTGGTTTACCAGCCTTTGGAACCTGTGCAGGCTTGATTTTGCTGGCTAAGGAAATTGCTTCTCAGGAAGAGAGTCATCTAGGAACTATGGATATGGTGGTCGAGCGCAATGCCTATGGGCGCCAACTAGGAAGTTTCTATACGGAAGCAGAATGTAAGGGAGTCGGTCAGATTCCAATGACCTTTATCCGTGGTCCGATTATCAGCAGTGTTGGAGAGGGTGTAGAAATTCTAGCAACAGTTGATAATCAAATCGTTGCTGCTCAAGAAAAAAATATGTTAGTGACCTCTTTTCATCCAGAATTGACTGATGATGTGCGCTTGCACCAGTACTTTATTAATATGTGTAAAGAAAAAAGTTGAGATTGAATTTCTCAACTTTTTTACATGTAATAAACAATGGCAATGTATTGGAGGGCAGACGCAGCTAGGATAAAGAGATGCCAAATCATGTGGAAATAAGGTTTTTTCTTGGCGTAAAATCCAGCCCCAACTGTATAACAGAGTCCACCGCTTACCATGAGACTCCAGAAAATTGGCATTGTTTGACTGATAATGGCAGGAATGATAGCTACAACCAACCAGCCCATAATCAGGTAAAGAGCAAGGCTAAATTTCTCATTGACTTTTTTAGCAAAGATTTTATAGAGAATACCAAAGATGGTCGTTCCCCATTGGATGGCAATAATTAGATAGCCAAACCAGTTATTCATTAAGGTCAAGACGACTGGCGTATAAGAGCCTGCAATAGCAACATAAATCATAGAATGGTCAATGATTCTCAAGACATATTTGTGGGTCGAACCATAGGCCATAGAGTGATAAATGGTGGATGATAGGAACATGAGAAAGAGACTAATAACAAAAATGGAAACGCCGATAGAGGATAAAAATCCGTGTGTCTCATAACTATAGGTGGATGAAATAGGCAGTAAGATGAGCATGATGATTGCACCCACAGCATGGGTCACGCTATTTGCAATCTCCTCTCCAAAACTGAGTTGTTTGCTGAGCTTTAGGCTTGTATTCATTAGATTTCCTCCTCTTGAGTATGATCGATTAAGGCTAGAGTTTGATGATAGAGTTTAACGGTTTGACAGCTACTTTGGATAATAGGGTTAGCTGGGTCAATTCCTTGGTTCATGTAGTCCACAAAAGCATCGTAGAGTTGGTCTGAACTGGCTTGACTTTGTAGAGTATTCAGTGTCTGGGCTATTTCTTGAATAGAGAATACCGACTTGAGGGTTGTGATAGCAATCAAACGGGCAATCTGTTGGCGTTGGTATTTTTTCTTGTCAGGCTTTGTCAGGTAACCATGTTTGACATAATTGTTGACCATGGATGCTGTCAGGCCCTTGTCTTTTTCAGGAGAGATAGGGGCGCAGACCTGATTGACATAGAGCAAAACTTGGTCCAGATAGAGGTCAATGTTTGGAATTTCTGCCCATTTTGGGTAGGAAAAGGTAGTTTTCATTTTCAAATCCTTTTTATCTAGTTTTAATAACTAGATTATAAAATAATAAAAACAGAAAGTCAAGTTTTAACTGCTTGTAGAAAGACTTAAATTATGCTATGATGGGAGAAACTAGTCAGAAATGAGGAGAAAAGATGGAGATTCGTTTAGCTTTTCCAAATGAAGTAGATGCCATCATGCAGGTGATGGAAGATGCTAAAAAATGTTTAGCAGATGCTGGTAGTGACCAGTGGCAAAATGGCTATCCAAATGCTGATATTATTATTGAGGATATTATCTCAGGTCAAGCCTATGTAGCCTTGGAAGAGGGAGAACTACTAGCATATGCAGCTGTGACCAAAAGTCCAGAGGCAGCCTATGAAGCCATTTATGAAGGAAAATGGCAAGCTGGAGAGTCAGAGTACCTAGTCTTTCACCGTATTGCTGTGGCTGCAGATGTGCAGGGACAAGGAGTTGCTCAAACCTTCTTAGAGGGTTTGATTGAAGGTTTTGACTATCTAGATTTTCGCTCAGATACGCATGCAGAAAACAAGGCCATGCAGCATATCTTTGAAAAACTAGGTTTTAAACAGGTTGGTAAGGTTCCAGTTGATGGCGAACGCTTGGCCTATCAAAAATTGAAGAAATAATGCAAAAGAAGTACGTAAAAATGCTCTACTTTTCGCCAATTGGTATTCTATCACTGGTAGCTGATGACCATTATTTGTATGGAATTTGGGTACAGGAGCAGAAGCATTTTGAGAGGGGACTAGGAGATGAGACGATAGAAGCGGTTGTTAGTCATCCCATTTTAGACCAAGTTATTGCTTGCTTAGATGATTACTTTAAAGGCAAGTCTCAGGATTTATCCAATTTGCCCTTGGCTCCAATCGGAACAGATTTTGAAAAGCGAGTTTGGTCCTATTTACAGGAAATTCCTTATGGTCAGACAGTGACCTATGGACAAATAGCACAAGATTTGCAAGTGGATTCTGCTCAAGCAATTGGTGGAGCGGTAGGGCGCAATCCTTGGTCTATCCTAATACCTTGTCATCGTGTGCTGGGCGCAGGCAAGCGTCTGACAGGTTATGCTGCAGGAGTGGAAAAGAAAGCTTGGCTCTTGGAGCATGAAGGTGCAGTTTTTAAAGATATAAAATAGAAAGTGAAAGACATGTTAGAATTTATCGAATACCCAAAATGTTCAACTTGTAAAAAAGCAAAACAAGAATTAAACCAACTCGGTGTGGACTATAAAGCTGTCCATATCGTCGAAGAAACACCTAGCCAAGAAGTCATTTTAAACTGGATAGAAACCTCAGGTTTTGAGTTGAAGCAATTTTTTAACACTAGTGGAATCAAATACCGTGAATTGGGGCTGAAAGATAAGGTAAGAAGCCTGTCAAACCAAGAAGCGGCTGAGTTGCTAGCAAGTGACGGTATGTTGTTAAAACGACCGATTTTAGTAGAAAATGGAACTGTTAAGCAAATCGGTTATCGAAAAGCTTATGAAGAATTGGGATTGAAATAGTTTTTATCTATCTCTTTGATAGATAAAATATATAGCCTCCCTGTTTCAAAGTATGATAAACTAGTAGGTAGACAAAGTCTGTACCTGACCGTAGCAAATAATTTCATTGACGGCAGAAGTATGGTAGAATGAATCATTATCAGGAGAGGATGTTTTTATGAATGTTACAACGATTTTAGCATCAGATTGGTACCAAAACTTGATGCAATTGATTCCGGATGGCAAGCTGTTTAGCTTGCGTTCGGTCTTTGATGGAATTCCGAGAATTGTCCAACAACTTCCAACAACGATTATGTTGACAATTGGTGGTGCTCTTTTTGGCTTGGTTTTAGCACTTCTTTTTGCCATTGTGAAAATCAATCGTGTCAAAATTTTATATCCCTTGCAGGCCTTCTTTGTTAGTTTCTTAAAAGGGACACCGATTTTGGTCCAACTCATGTTGACCTACTACGGAATTCCTTTGGCTTTGAAAGCTCTCAATCAGCAATGGGGAACTGGTCTCAATATCAATGCAATTCCAGCTGCAGCTTTTGCGATTGTAGCCTTTGCTTTTAATGAAGCAGCTTATGCCAGTGAAACCATTCGTGCAGCCATTCTTTCAGTCAATCCTGGTGAGATTGAGGCGGCACGCAGTCTGGGTATGACCCGAGCACAAGTTTATCGTCGCGTAATTATTCCAAATGCAGCAGTTGTGGCAACTCCAACCTTAATCAATTCCCTAATCGGTTTGACCAAGGGAACTTCTCTAGCCTTCAGTGCGGGTGTTGTGGAAGTCTTTGCCCAAGCTCAGATTCTAGGTGGAGCTGATTACCGCTATTTTGAACGCTTTATTTCCGTTGCCCTTGTTTATTGGGTAGTCAATATCGGAATTGAAAGCCTCGGTCGTTTCATCGAGAGAAAAATGGCTATTTCTGCACCCGATACAGTGCAAACAGATGTGAAAGGAGACCTTCGTTAATGATTAAGATTTCGAATTTAAGCAAATCCTTTTCAGGACAGACTGTCTTGGATCATCTGAACTTGGATATTCAAAAAGGGGAAGTTGTAGCCTTGATTGGTTCTTCAGGAGCTGGAAAATCAACTTTCCTTCGCAGTCTCAATTATCTTGAAACACCTGACAGTGGCTCTATTCAGATTGATGATTTCTCAGTTGATTTTTCTAAGATTACTCAAGAAGAAATCCTTGCCCTACGCCGTAAGCTGTCTATGGTTTTCCAACAGTTTAATTTGTTTGAGCGCCGTACAGCACTTGATAATGTGAAAGAAGGCTTGGTTGTTGTCAAGAAATTATCTGACCAAGAAGCGACTAAGATTGCCAAGGAAGAGTTGGCTAAGGTTGGGCTTTCTGACCGTGAAAACCATTACCCTCGCCATTTATCAGGTGGACAAAAGCAACGGGTTGCCTTAGCGCGTGCGCTCGCTATGAAACCAGATGTCTTGCTCTTAGACGAACCAACTTCAGCCCTTGACCCAGAATTGGTCGGTGAAGTAGAAAAGTCTATTGCAGATGCTGCTAAGTCAGGACAGACTATGATTTTAGTCAGTCACGATATGTCCTTTGTAGCCCAAGTTGCTGATAAGATTCTCTTCTTAGATAAGGGGAAAATCATCGAGTCTGGAACACCTGATGAGATTATCCACCATCCTAAAGAAGAGCGGACAAAAGAATTCTTCGCTAGTTACAAACGAACTTATATTTGATATAATAGATAGAGGAAAACTCAGTTAGCTGGACTAGCTGAGTTTACTCTTTAAAAAAGATAGAAATGAGAGAAATCATGCTACTGCAACTATTTTCTTTATATTTCGAGAGTTTGATCTTGACTACCATCCTCGTCCTGATTTTTTTAGGGATTTGGATTGGACTGAGAGCCATGTCGGGAGTTGATAAGACAGCCAAGGCTCGCCAAGCCCATCTCTATGATATGATTATGATTGGGGTCTTGGTTGTTCCAGTATTATCCTTTGCGGTTATGAGTTTAATTCTTGTTTTCAAGGCATAATCCTTGCGTGATTGACAAGAAAGAGTTAGAATAAAGATAGTTACAACAAGAAAGAAGGAAACTATATGTACGATACTATTATTATCGGTGCTGGACCTGCAGGGATGACTGCGGCCTTGTATGCTGCTCGAAGCAATTTGAAAGTAGCCTTGATTGAAGGCGGTCTGCCAGGTGGTCAGATGAATAATACCTCTGATATCGAAAATTACCCAGGATATGCTAATATTAGTGGGCCAGAATTGGCAGAAAAGATGTTTGAACCGCTTGAAAATCTTGGTGTTGAGCACATTTATGGCCATGTTGAAAATGTCGAAGACCATGGTTCTTTTAAGAAAGTGATTACTGATGACCAAACATATGAAACACGTACAGTTATCGTAGCAACTGGTTCTAAACACCGTCCTTTGGGAGTACCTGGAGAAGAAGAACTGAACAGTCGTGGTGTTTCTTACTGTGCCGTGTGTGATGGTGCTTTCTTCCGTGACCAAGATTTGTTGGTAGTTGGTGGTGGAGATTCAGCTGTTGAAGAAGCCCTCTTCTTGACTCGTTTTGCTAAGACTGTTACCATTGTTCACCGTCGTGACCAACTTCGTGCCCAAAAAGTTTTACAAGACCGAGCCTTTACGAATGAGAAAATCAGCTTTATCTGGGATTCTGTAGTGAAGGAAATAAAGGGTGAAAACCGAGTAGAATCTGTCGTTTTTGAAAATGTGAAAACAGGTCAAGTGACAGAACAAGCCTTCGGTGGCGTTTTTATCTATGTTGGATTGGACCCTCTTAGCGATTTTGTTAAAGAATTGAATATCCAAGATCAGGCTGGCTGGATTGTGACAGATAACCACATGAAAACTGCAGTTGACGGTATTTTTGCAGTTGGAGATGTTCGCTTGAAAGACCTTCGCCAAGTAACAACAGCAGTTGGAGATGGAGCTATCGCTGGTCAAGAAGCCTATAAATTTATTACAGAACATAGTTAATATACTTCGAAAATTTCTTCAAAACACGTCATCTTCGCTTTGCCGTAGGTATGGGTACTGACTTCGTCAGTTCTATCCACAACCTCAAAACAGTGTTTTGAGCTGACTTCGTCAGTCTTATCTACAACCTCAAAGCAGTGCTTTGAGCCGTCTACAGCTAGCTTCCTAGTTTGCTCTTTGATTTTCATTGAGTATAATCATAAAAAAGTTTCCAATCAGATGACTGGAAACTTTTTTTATAGTCTATTTCGAAAAACTTCGTACATGAGAATGGCTGCAGCAACACTGGCATTGAGACTTTGAACATGTCCATTCATCGGAATGGTAATCATTTCATCGACCTGTTTTTTGATGTTGCTAGAGATGCCTTTTCCTTCATTTCCGATGATGAGGGCAATTTTCCCTTTTGTATTCCACTTATGGCAAGGAGTACCATTCATATCCGTTCCAAAGGTCCAGAATCCTTCATCCTTGAGTTTGTCCATAGTTTGGCTCAGATTGGTCACTCGAGCGATTGGAACGTGCTCAATAGCACCTGTGGCTGTTTTAGCAACGACAGGAGTAACTCCGACAGCACGGTGCTTGGGAATGATGACTCCTGAAACATTGGTCGCATCGGCTGTTCGCAAGATAGAACCTAGATTATGGGGGTCGGTTAGCCCGTCCAGAATTAATAGCAAAGGATTTTCTTCTTGGCGTGTTTTGGCAAGGATGTGATCCAGCTCGCTATAGGCAAATTCAGACACTCGTAGAACAAAACCTTGGTGGACAGCACCTTCAGTCATCTCAGAGAGGGATTTTTTTGAAGTCCAAGAAATAGACACCTTCTTTTCTGTAGCCAATTCCTTGACTTTCTCAAGATTCTTACCTCGGAGATCTTCTTGAAGGTAGAGTTTATTGCCAGTATTTGCAAGGAGTGCTTCGGTAACGGCGTGGACGCCATAGACAATATCATTTGTTTTCATGCCTCTATTATAACACAAAACCCCGTCTTACAACGGGATTTTCTTTATTCTAGAATTAGTAAACCATCTTTAACTGCAAATGGGTCTTTTTCATTGATACGATCGTAAAACATGATACCGTTAATGTGGTCAATTTCATGCTGAACAACGATGGAGTTGTAGCCTTTGAGTTTGATACGGTGTTTTTCTCCATCCTTGTCAAAGTAGTCAACAGTAACGCGGGCATGGCGAACAACATAGCCAGGCACGTTACGGTCAACAGATAGGCAACCTTCTCCTTCGCCAAGAGCAGCGTCTTGAACCGAGTGAGAGACGATTTTTGGATTGTACATAATAGCTTGCAAGTCGTAAGCTTCCTGTGGAGTTTCGCCTTCTTCGACAATGTTTGGCACCAAAACAGCGATAATACGTTTTGAGATATCTAATTGAGGAGCAGCAAGTCCAACCCCACCGCGGAGCCCCATTTTTTCAGCCATGACAGGATCTTGGGAATGTTTGAGGAATTGCATCATCTTTTCGCCAAGGATGATTTCCTGATAAGATAGGGGGAAAGTAACTTCCTCAGCAACTGCGCGTAGAGTAGGATTCCCCTCGCGAATAATATCGTTCATATCAATTAAGTGAGCAGCTTTTGTAATACGTTCTATTGCAGACATTTTCTCTCCTTTCATTACCTCTACATGATATCACAAAATGACAAGGATTGAAAGCATTACGGCATCGAGCTTTTATAGAAAATGCCTAGTAGGTTCGATTCAATTGTGAAAGAATTACCTATCTGTGATATAATAAAAAGAAAAGGCTTGCATTAGAAAGTAGGGAGAATAAAGATGCAAAGAAGACAAGATAGACATAAACGTGGACCAGTTTTTCGTTTTATGAGGGGTTTTGTAAACTTTTTTAGGAGTTATCGCAAGTGGAGTAATAAGGGATTTGTGGCGATACTCTTGCTAGCAGTTGCTTTATCAATGGGCTTGGTCTTGTTGTTTGAAAGTTTCCAAGGAATCCCCTTAACCAGTCAAAAAAAGGATGCCATTTCTCAAGAAGCAAATAAGACGAATCAAAGTTCTAAAGATCAGGAAGAAGAAACAAGTGCTCGTATCATGGCCCATGGAGATTTACTTTACCATGATATTATCTATATGTCAGCTAAAAAGGAAGATGGCAGCTATGATTTTCATGAGAATTTTGAATACGTAACTCCTTGGCTTAAGCAGGCAGATTTGGCTATAGGTGATTTTGAAGGGACCATTAATAAAGATCATTATCTAGCTGGCTATCCTTTATTTAATGCTCCTGTTCAAGTAATGGATGCTATTAAAGATGCTGGGTATCATGTTTTAGATCTAGCCCATAATCATATTTTAGATTCTCAAATTGAAGGAGTTATTTCAACGGCAGATGCAATTGAAAAGGCAGGAATGACACCTATTGGAGTTTATACGCACGAGTCACGTGATCAAGCTCCACTCGTTATCAAGGAAGTGAACGGTATCAAGGTTGCACTTTTGGCTTATTCTTATGGATTTAATGGAATTGAGCAAAGTATTTCTCAAGAAGATTATAACCGCTATCTTTCAGACCTAAATGAAGATAAGATGAAGGCTGAAATTGAGCGTGCAGAGAAGGAAGCGGACATTACTGTTATCATGCCTCAGATGGGTGTGGAGTATCGTATAGAACCTACTGAAGAGCAAAAGGCTTTGTACCACAAGATGATTGATTGGGGAGCGGATATTATCTTTGGAGGCCATCCACACGTAGTTGAGCCATCAGAGACTGTTGAAAAAGATGGAGAGAAAAAACTTATCATCTATTCTATGGGAAACTTTATCTCTAACCAACGTATTGAAACAATGACTGGTGTAGACAATGCGAAGTGGACTGAGCGTGGTGTTCTTATGGATGTAACTGTCAAGAAAAAAGGTGGAAAAACAACTATTGAAACAGCTAAAGCTCATCCTACTTGGGTCAATCGAACACCAAAAGGAACTTTTTCACCAGAAGGATATCCTCTATATCATTACCAAACCTATATCTTAGAAGACTTTATCGAGGGTGGCAGTCATCGTGATCAGTTGGATGAAGCGACTAAGGAACGAATTGATACAGCCTATAAAGAAATGAACGAACATGTGGGATTGAAGTGGGACTAGCTTAAATCCAGAGGAAAGTAAATGACGATTAAGGTAATTGCGACAGATATGGATGGGACCTTGCTGGATGCTAGAGGCCAGCTTGATCTCCCACGCTTGGAAAAGATTTTAGATCAGTTGGATCAAAGGGGCATTCGTTTTGTCATCGCGACGGGAAATGAAATTCACCGCATGAGGCAACTACTGGAGCACTTGGTAAATAGAGTGGTTCTGGTTGTTGCCAATGGCGCTCGTATTTTTGAAAATAATGAATTGATTCAGGCACAGACTTGGGATGATGCCATTGTCGATAAGGCTTTGGCTCATTTCAAGGGTCGAGCGTGTCAGGACCAGTTTGTTGTAACGGGGATGAAGGGTGGTTTCGTCAAAGAAGGTACGATTTTTACAGATCTTGAAAGTTTTATGACTCCAGAAATGATTGAAAAATTCTACCAACGGATGCAGTTTGTGGATGAGTTAACATCTGATCTCTTTGGTGGTGTGCTCAAGATGAGCATGGTTGTTGGTGAGGAGCGTTTGAGTTCGGTCTTGGAAGAAATCAATGACCTCTTTGATGGCCGTGTTCGGGCTGTATCGAGTGGCTATGGTTGTATTGATATCCTCCAAGCTGGAATTCATAAAGCATGGGGCTTGGAAGAATTACTCAAGCGTTGGGACTTGAAGCCCAAACAAATCATGGCTTTTGGTGACAGTGAAAATGATGTTGAAATGCTTGAAATGGCTGGCATTGCCTATGCGATGGAAAATGCTGATGATAAGGCCAAAGCTGTGGCGACTGCTCTAGCGCCAGCCAACAGCCAAGGAGGAGTTTATCAAGTCTTGGAAAACTGGTTAGAAAAAGGAGAATGAAGTGGCAGTACAGTTATTAGAAAATTGGTTACTAAAGGAACAAGAAAAAATCCAAACCAAGTATCGTCACTTAAATCAAGTTTCTGTTCTAGAGCCAGATATTCTTTTTATTGGGGATTCCATTGTCGAATATTATCCTCTGCAGGAACTATTTGGGACTTCGAAGACGATTGTCAATCGAGGCATTCGAGGTTATCAGATGGGGCTGTTACTAGAGAATCTAGATGCGCATCTTTACGGTGGGGCGGTAGATAAAATTGTCCTTTTGATTGGGACAAATGATATCGGAAAAGATGTGCCTGTGAATGAGGCTCTCAATAATCTCGAAGCTATCATACAATCCATTGCTCGCGATTATCCATTGACTGAGATTAAATTGCTTTCTATTTTGCCAGTCAATGAGGGAGAGGAGTACAAGCAGACAGTCTATATCCGCACGAATGAAAAAATTCAGAAATGGAATCAAGCCTATCAAGAGCTTGCTTCTGCCTATATGCAGGTAGAATTTGTGCCAGTTTTTGATAGTTTGATAGACCAAGAAGGTCAACTCAAAAAAGAATATACAACTGATGGGTTGCACCTTAGTGTTACTGGTTATCAAGTTTTGACCAACGCTGTGAAAGACTATCTTGTGTAGTTAGTCGATTTCCTTTTTGCATTTTTGAGTTAGATAAGGTATAATGGTTTTATTGTCTTTTGGGGTCGTTACGGATTCGACAGGCATTATGAGGCATATTTTGCGACTCGTGTGGCGACGTAAACGCTCAGTTAAATATAACTGCAAAAAATAACACTTCTTACGCTCTAGCTGCCTAAAAACCAGCAGACGTGACCCGATTTGGATTGCTCGTGTTCAATGACAGGTCTTATTATTAGCGAGATACGATCAAGTCTTGTCTAGCGACTTGATAAGAGATTGATAGACTCGCAGTTTCTAGGCTTGAGTTATGTGTCGAGGGACTGTTAAACTAATACATAACCTATGGTTGTAGACAAATATGTTGGCAGGTGTTTGGACGTGGGTTCGACTCCCACCGGCTCCATTATTCCTTTGCATTCTTTTGCATTCCTTGGTAAAACGTTGTTAAATCAACGTTTTTTGTTTTTTTCTTTGGTATTCCTTGGCATTCTTTTGTAAAAAAGGGAGTCACAAAAGGAGTCACAAAAAGGAGGCGAACCTCCTTAAAAATCAATATAATTTGCAAAGCGTTCTCCGATGTCGTCCTTAGCTTGCTTGGCTATGTGGGTATAAACGTTCATGGTCGTTTTCAAATCAGAATGCCCTAGACGATGTTGGACTTGCTTCAAGGTCATACCAGCATCGAAACATAGATTGGCATGTGTATGTCTGAACCCGTGGATTTTAATCGGACGCAGGTCGCTACCTTCCACAATTTTGATAAGCCACTTTCTGGGCAAGGTGCTCGGAATTGGCTTTTTAAATTCATTTTCAAAAATGTATTTGGTGTTTGGATTCTGCTTTCTCCATTTTTTCAAAATGCTTTTTGTCTTTTTATCTAGACTAATCAGTAGTTTTAAGTGTGAAAGCATTTGGATACTTCGCTTGCAACTCAAAGATTTTCTCAAGTTTTTCAGGTTCTTGAAAAGCCATCATGATAATATCTTCTTGAGTCATTGGACGATTGGTAGTTGGTGCGTTTGCAATATTGCTGTTTAACGTTTCAATAGCATCATAGATATTGTTAATAGTAGATTTTAACTGGGCGAACTCTTGAGTTGTGACATAGTCTTTTTCATCATTATTTTTCTTTTTTAATGTTGAAAAGTCTAGACTTTCTTCGGTCTTTTGAATCCGTTGGATAGTTTTGTTAACAGATTCAAGGACATCTGTTCCTGAAGTATTTTTCAAATCATACTGTATGATATTGATTGTTCGAATATCAAATGGGATGTCTTCATTAGTTTGCTGTCTTAAAAAAATGGTTGGCAAATCCAAAGCCTTACGATAGCCAAGTTCTAAAAAGACATTTGGATTGTTACCTGTTATATCAACAATAACAAGGTCTGACTTTATTAGAGCGTCAAATATTTTATCATCTATTCTATCAGAATGATATAATTCATCAGCTCTTTTTACATCGTATTTATCGGACAAAGCTGGCTTAATGATGTGTCTTAAGACGCTATCAGAATGATTTCTAATTTCTGATTTTTCTGGACCAATAGCAGAGACGACAAAACAAATTTTTTGTGACATGGTTTTTCTCCAATCATTTTATTTTGATTATACCATATTTGAAAGCGAGTTAGAATTGGAAGATAAAATCATCGAACTTGCTGATTACTTCATCAGCGAGAACACAACGTACAGAGAAGCTAAAATAGCGTGTGAGAAGCTATTGAAACAAGTCATTGTAGACTATATTGATTACTACAACAATAAACGAATTAAGGTAAAACTAAAAGGACTTAGCCCTGTACAATACAGAACTAAATCCTTCGGATAAATTAATTGTCTAACTTTTGGGGGTCAGTACATAAATCAACGTTTTTTATTTTGAAATTTTTATAAAAACTAAAAATATGAACTTAACATTCAAAAATTAGACATAAAAAAATCGAAAAATATACCGATTTTCATCTCAGCGCATGATATAATGATTATATATTGTGGGTTTATTGTAAAGTTGTTTTTGATTTTTAAAAAGAACAATTATCCAGAAAAGAGGATATGTAACATAGTTTTAAATGATTCTTGAATTTGAACATTGGGTATAATTGAGTTCGATGGTAAGCGGAAAAAAATTAAATAAACAAAAAATGATGTTTATTCGTGATGTTAGGTTTGATAAATCCAATCGTTCTAGTATTTTTATTTTTGGAGAATTACTCAAGAGGCTGAAGAGGGCGGTTTGCTAAATCGTTAGGTCGGGTAACTGGCGCGAGGGTTCGAATCCCTCATTCTCCGTTAGAATAATCTTGAGATTTTCTAAAGAAACACTCTTAGGGACTTTTTCCAAGAGTAAATTTTATAAAGAGGTGTATTATGAAAAAAGTTAAGTTGCTTGGTATTTTAGCGCTCTCAGCAGTTGTCTTAGGTGCTTGTTCTTCACTTCCGAGTCAGTCAGGGTCGAATTCTGACAAAACCGAACAAACTGATAAGAAAGAAGAATCAGTCAAAGAAAAAGTTACAAAAGATGCTGAAATTTTATTAGATGCAGTTTTGACTACTGATATTGCTAAGTTTAAAAAGATCTACGGCGAAAACTATGAAAAATGGACTGAGGCAGTATTTGCGGTTCAAACTAGTGAAAAGGTAAAAGATGATGGTCTTACACCAGCTTCTACCTATTCTGTTCAATGGCATGCTGATTTCCCTATTGAAACACCAGAAGAAACTATTACTGGTTTCTTAAAAGTAAGACGAAAAATGTTCCAAGAGATTGGTTCTTACTCTATTAAAGATGTTAAGTTAGACGAATCAGGGAGTTCAGCTACTGTAACTTTCACATCTAAAAAGTTGCATTCTAAGGGCTTGGCTTCTTCAACAAGAGACGTTTTAACTACTCTAATTGGAGGGATTGACAACTTAGGTAAGTACAATACTGCGGGATCAAATGTTGATATTAAACGATACCAAACATTAATTTCATACTGGATTTTTGAGCATCTGTTTAGGCATGATTTTACTATCTATAACGATGTTGACCCTAACTTAGCGTATACACCATTTACTACTGGAGATTTTGATACTGAAATCAAATTAACCAAAGATAAGGATGGCAACTGGCTTATCTCTCAAGAGGATTATCGTACTCTAGCAACCGAGTTAATTGATAATACAGAAGGTTATGAGACTGTTGTTAGAAGCAATGTTTCAAAAACTAACGACAAAGATAAGTCTAGTGATAAATCGACAGGCAACTCAACAGATAAATCTTCAGATAAAAAAGATAAAAGTAGTATCTGATAATTAGTTTAAAAAATAAAGCAAGTAGTTCATAATAGCTACTTGCTTTATTTCGTTTTATTAGCAAAAAAGGATGCGACTGATATTTTATTATAGTAATCATTTGGACGTAGCCTTTTTAATCTATCTTTATTTTTAATTTCATTTTGTGAATGTGTAAAAAAGATAGCAAGCTTTAAAAAAATAAAATTTTCCAGCTTCGAATCAACTAGGATTGGAAACCAGAAAATTTTATTTCTAATCTTTATTTTCGTATGGCAAGATCAAGTTCAAGATGATTCCTGTCATGGCTGATAGGGCAGTACCTGAAAGGGTAACTGGACCAAGTTTAAGGATAGCTCCACCAAGTCCAAGGACCAACATAGCACTTGCGATAATTAGGTTACGCATTTGACTGAAGTCTACACGTTCTTTGATCAAGACTTTCAAACCATTACTTGCGATAACTCCGTAGAGAAGGATTGACATACCACCAAGTACAGCATTTGGAATGGTTGAAATCAAGGCAGTGAATTTACCAAGGAAGCTGAGGGCAATCGCGATAAAGGCAGCGTTACGGATAACTGAGACAGAAGCGATACGAGTCATACCGATAACCCCTGTATTTTCTCCATAAGTTGTATTGGCTGGTCCACCAAGGAAGGCAGAAACAGAAGTTGCGAT
This sequence comes from Streptococcus mitis, assembly GCF_003942965.1. Taxonomy (GTDB): domain Bacteria; phylum Bacillota; class Bacilli; order Lactobacillales; family Streptococcaceae; genus Streptococcus; species Streptococcus mitis_BH. The sequence goes on from NZ_RJOG01000006.1 coordinate 35,885, forward strand.
ACCGTCACCAAGAAGAGTACGGTGAAGACCTGGTTCTTTCAAGAATTGACGGCCACAGATTTGACCCAAAACAGTATGGTCTCCAATATGTTCAGAAATTGTTACGATAGCGATTGGCAAGATGGCGATGGTTTCTGGCCCAAAGTAAAGATTATATTCTTTAAAGGCACCACCTGTGCTAAATGGCAAGTAGAAACCAGGAATTTCAAACCAGTTAGCTTTAAGAACTGGTGTAAAGTCAACCAAGCCAAGAGTTAGTGCGAAGAGGTAACCACCGATAATGGCAAAGAGAAATGGAATGATTCGGAGGAAGCCTTTTCCCTTTGTATTGATAAAGGCAGCAATCAAGAAAGTAACAACCGCTACAAGAGCATTTTTCCAATTTCCGTCCGCTACAAGACCAGCATTAGTAACAGCTGAACCTGCAAGTCCAAGACCGATAACGATGATCATAGGTCCGATGACGATTGGTGGCAAGAGTTTATCAATCCATTTTGTACCTGCAAAACGAACACCAGTAGCCACAAGGACATAGACCAAACCAGTCAAGATAACCCCTGTTTGGGCAGCAGATACATCACCACCCATTTCTTTCATAGCCAGTGACATAGCTGTGATAAAGGCAAATGAAGAACCTAGATAAACTGGAACTCTAAAACCAGTTGCGATCATGTAGATGAGTGTCCCGACACCTGAAGCAAAAAGGGCAACAGATACAGGCATTCCCAAAATCAAGGGTACCAAGATGGTCGCACCAAACATGGCGAAAACGTGTTGGAAGCTAAGGAGAATTCCTTTTCCAGCCGAAGGACGTTGGTCAACGTCTAGTAACAAATCAACAGTTGATTCTTGTTTCATATAAACCTCACTTTTGGGCATCAAAAAAGAGCCCATTATTTTACAGCAATAGGCCCTCAGAGTAAGACTTCTCTAAAATCTAGACTTTAAAGAGTTTTAAATATTTCTGCGTCTTCGTCACCTCACGGGATGACATTAAAAACCTTTGCTTGTGATAGTATAGCAGAAATTACGAACTTTGTAAATATTTTTTTACTAAAAAATTTAAAGCGGGCGTTTGTTGGGCATGCCAGCCTTTCTTGGATATTTATTTGGCGTTTCTTTTTTCTTTTCTACCACTGTGATGTAGCGCGGATCTCCATTAGGTAGGTCGTAGCTGAGATTGTCTTCTACTTTACTAAAAAGGAGGTTGAGGGCATTCTTAGCTTCTAATAACTCCTCAGGCGCATTGCTGGCCTTGAGTGCCAATAGTTTCCCACCAACTTTAAGGTAAGGAATTGTCAATTCAGATAGAACCTGCATGCGGGCAACCGCACGAGCTGTTACAAAATCATATTGAGCACGAAAGTTCTTGTCTTGGGCAAAATCTTCGGCACGTCCATGGTAGAAGTGAACACCTTCCAAATCCAGCTCCTGAGCCAACAGTTGGAGGAAGTTGATGCGCTTGTTGAGAGAATCAATGATAGTTACATCTAACTGAGGATAGAGGATTTTCATCGGCAGACTAGGAAATCCTGCCCCAGCTCCAATATCAAGAAGTTTGATATTTTCATTGGGAATCAAGCCTTGAAGAATGGGTGCAATCGAATCGTAAAAATGTTTGAGATAAACTTCTTCCTTGTCTGTAATGGCTGTTAAATTAATCTTTTCATTCCACTCGACCAAGAGCTCAAAATAACGTTCAAATTGTTTTTTTTGCTGGTCCGAAAGTGGAAGATTCTGATCGGCAAGCAGGTTGTAAAATGTTTCTGGTTTCATAGTTATTTCCTTCTTTAGTATCATCTTATTTTACCACAATCATTAAAAATTTGATATACTGGTACTAATCTAAAAGCAGAAAGGACTTATATAATGACTTGGATTATTCTTGGAGTTTTAGCTCTTATTGTTATTTTTGTGATTGTTAGCTATAACGGTTTGGTTAAGAATCGTATGCAAACAAAGGAGGCTTGGAGCCAAATTGATGTTCAGTTGAAACGTCGAAATGATCTCTTGCCAAACTTGATTGAAACTGTAAAAGGTTATGCCAAATATGAAGGTTCTACCCTTGAAAAGGTAGCAGAACTGCGTAACCAAGTGGCAGCAGCGACTTCACCAGCAGAAGCTATGAAAGCTAGTGATGCCCTCACTCGTCAAGTTTCAGGTATTTTTGCAGTTGCAGAAAGCTATCCAGATTTGAAAGCTAGTGCAAACTTTGTTAAATTGCAAGAGGAGTTGACAAACACAGAAAATAAAATTTCTTACTCTCGTCAACTCTACAACAGTGTTGTCAGCAACTACAATGTAAAATTAGAAACTTTCCCAAGCAATATTATCGCTGGAATGTTTGGATTTAAAGCAGCAGATTTCCTTCAAACTCCAGAAGAGGAAAAGGCAGTTCCTAAGGTTGATTTTAGCGGTTTAGGTGACTAAGATGTTGTTTGATCAAATTGCAAGCAATAAACGAAAAACTTGGATTTTGTTGCTGGTATTTTTCCTACTCTTATCTCTGGTTGGCTATGCGGTTGGTTACCTCTTTATGAGGTCTGGTCTTGGCGGTTTGGTTATTGCACTGATTATCGGCTTTATCTATGCCATGTCTATGATTTTTCAATCAACAGAGATTGTCATGTCCATGAATGGGGCGCGTGAGGTTGATGAGCAAACGGCACCAGATCTTTATCATGTAGTGGAAGATATGGCTATGGTTGCTCAGATTCCCATGCCACGTGTTTTCATCATTGATGATCCAGCCTTAAATGCCTTTGCGACAGGTTCAAATCCTCAAAACGCAGCGGTTGCTGCGACTTCAGGTCTCCTTACTATCATGAATCGCGAGGAGCTAGAAGCTGTTATGGGACATGAAGTCAGTCATATTCGTAATTATGATATCCGTATTTCGACTATTGCTGTTGCCCTTGCTAGTGCTATCACCATGCTTTCTAGTATGGCAGGTCGTATGATGTGGTGGGGTGGAGCAGGTCGTAGACGAAGTGATGATGACCGAGAAGGAAATGGCTTAGAAATCATTATGCTAGTGGTTTCCCTACTAGCTATTGTGCTGGCACCTCTCGCTGCAACCTTGGTGCAACTAGCTATTTCTCGTCAGAGGGAATTCCTAGCTGATGCTTCTAGTGTTGAGTTGACTCGCAATCCTCAAGGGATGATTAATGCTCTACGTAAGTTGGATAATAGTAAACCGATGAGTCATCCTGTCGATGATGCCAGCAGTGCACTTTATATCAATGATCCTAAGAAAGGGGGAGGGTTCCAAAAACTCTTTTATACCCACCCACCTATCTCAGAACGGATTGAACGTTTAAAACATATGTAAAATGAAGGCTGGGAAAAAGTCTTTAAAATCTTAAAAACGCATAATATCAGGTGTGTAAAAAACTTGATATTATGCGTTTTATTATGGGAAGATTTACTTTCTCTTCTCCTGGAATTGTGATTTTGTCCCACCTATCTGCAATGATAAAAATTTATAAATCTTGAAAATTAACTACCTCCAAACCGTGTTCTGTCAAACGATAGATACTCGTACAGACCTCTTTTAAGAAACGACGGTCATGCGAAACAGTGATGAGACCGCCTGGATAGGTGGCAAAGAGTTTTCTGATTTGGGGTTGAGAAGTGGGAGAAAAGTTTCGTGTAGGTTCATCCAGCAGGAGAAAGTTTGGTTTGCGCAAGACTAAATCCAAAAGTAGGAGTTTACCCTGTTGCCCGCCAGATAAGGAGCAAATTTGATGCTGCATTTCTGGGTAACTGAAATTGAGACTGGCTAAGTGAGATTGGATTTTCTGTAGTTCCTCTTTTTCTCCAGTTTTGCTGAGGTAGGCTATTGGTGATAAATCCAATTGCAGTTTTTTGTGGTAATCTTGTGGCATAAAACCAAGCGAAATTTCACTTTTGGCGCTAAGCAGTTGTTGAAACTTGGCTAGCAGAGTCGATTTTCCAACACCATTTGGGCCAATGATACCGATTTTTTCTTGGCCACGGACAGTTAGTTGTAGTTCCTGAGCCAAAACACGGTCGTCAATGGACAAATTTTCTTTTTCCAATTGGATTAAGACTTTAGAAGCCGGTAATGGTTGGATGTCTGAGAAGAAAAGTCTGATTTCTTCCTCTTCAAGTGGTTTTTGGGTCATGGACTGAGCTGTCTTTTCAAAGCGTTTTTCTTGAGAGAGGATATTTTTCATCTTTTTAGCCAATAGGCGACCGACAGTACTGTCTTTGGTAGCTCGAAGGGCAGTTTCTACATTTTGCTTGACTCGGCGATGCTTTTCCATGGTTTTATCGTAGGCTCTTTGGTCGTTAGCAGCTTGCTTGCTTTGTTTGGTAAAATTAGCCTTTCTCTGGTCGCTATAGCTATCATAGTCTAAATGCTCTACTAGCGTTTCTGCTTCTTTACGGTGCTTGACCAGTCGCAAGTGAACAATAGTGTCTGCCGTTTGAGAAAGAAAGTCTTCATCATGGGAAATAAAAATAACAGTTTGCCTAATCTTGCGAATCTTACCTTTTAGCCAATCAACTGTTTCAAGGTCCAGGTCATTTGAAGGTTCATCTAAAAAGAGAATCTCAAAAGGGTTGGCTAACTCATGGATGAGCTGAATTTTCAAAGCTTCGCCCCCTGATAGACTGCCAATCTCTTGGTTGCTAGCGAAGCGATCGCCATCAAAATGCAATTCCTCAGCCAAACGATAGAGGATACTGTAGTCTAAATCAAGAGAATCTAAAAAGAAGTAGTCGTGTAGACTTTTCTTTTTCAGCTCATCGGGAAGTTTTTGAGGAATATAGGCCAGTGACTGATAGTCAGACTGGATGTCTCCCTTGATAGTGAAATCAGACAAATATTCCCCCATTAAAGTTTTAAGTAAGGTTGATTTGCCATTTCCTTCCTCTCCAATAATAGCTACTTTTTCCCCGTCTTGGATGGTCGTGTTTAAGTCTGAGACAAGATCTCGTAAATCTTTGTTTTGTGTGATGGTCAGATGATTGATTTTTATCATATAATTGTCCTTTCTAGAATGTCCATAGTGCATAACAAAAAGCTCTACTTTACCTAGTAGAGCTAAAAGTCTATGTCAAAAAAACTCTATTAATACTCTGCGAAAATCTCTTCAAACCACGTCAGCGTTGCCTTACTGTACTCAAGTACAGCTTGCGACTAGCTTCCTAGTTTGCTCTTTGATTTTCATTGAGTATTATAAAATGCCAGAAAAAGAGCATAAAAGAGCACACAAAAAGAGACAAAAACAAGATCTACTAAATAAAGGTTCTTTATTTGATAGACTTAGTTGTTCATGTCTCCCTTACCTCCGAGTATTAGTACCTCTATCCTATACCTTTCAGGATATTTTGTCAACAGAAAACTGACAATTCTAATCTCTAAAATATGAGTGGTAAGCATTAGTAGTGAGCTCTTTGTCTCCCCTAGGGGCATCCTCCTTGCTATCATGTATTCTTGCCTATAGTATAGCACTAAAAAACAAAAAACAACATAGTAAACATATTGAAAATTGGAATTTTAATTACAAAGTTTGGTGTGCTGATTTGTAGCCTTTTCATGGTATAATCAAGAGAGTAAATCTTTATGGAGGAAGTATGAAATTAAATATTCAAGAAATTCGTAAGCAGACTGAAGGCTTGCATTTTGAACAAACGTTAGACCTAGCCGCAGACCTGCGTGCACGCAATCAAGAAATTTTAGATGTAAAAGATATTCTTGCAGTTGGGAAAGTACAGTACGAAGACCGTATGTATTTCTTAGATTATCAACTATCTTATACTATTGTTCTTGCTTCAAGTCGCAGTATGGAGCCAGTTGAGTTAGTTGAATCTTATCCAGTAACGGAAGTTTTCATGGAAGGCGCAACTAACCAACTAGATCAAGAAGTTCTAGATGATGATTTGGTCTTGCCTATCGAAAATGGAGAACTTGACCTGGCTGAGAGCGTATCAGACAATATCCTGCTCAACATTCCTATTAAGGTCTTGACAGCTGAAGAAGAGGCTGGTCAAGGGTTTGTTTCTGGAAATGACTGGCAAATCATGACAGAGGAAGAATACCAAGCTCAACAAGCAGTTAAGAAAGAAGAAAACAGTCCTTTTGCTGGCCTACAAGGACTATTTGATGGAGACGAATAATGGTCTTGTCAAAAAAACGAGCACGAAAGGTGCTAGAAGAAATCATTGCTCTGTTTCCAGATGCTAAGCCTAGTCTTGATTTTACCAATCATTTTGAACTCTTGGTTGCGGTCATGTTGTCAGCTCAGACAACGGATGCAGCGGTAAATAAGGCTACACCGGGTCTCTTTGCTACCTTTCCAACGCCACAAGCCATGTCTGTTGCAACAGAGAGTGAGATTGCTTCACACATTTCTCGCCTGGGACTGTATCGAAATAAGGCCAAATTCCTTAAAAAATGTGCCCAACAGTTACTAGATGATTTTGATGGTCAAGTTCCTCAAACACGTGAGGAATTGGAGAGTTTGGCAGGTGTTGGTCGCAAGACAGCCAATGTTGTCATGAGTGTAGGATTTGGGATTCCAGCCTTTGCAGTGGATACTCATGTGGAGCGTATTTGCAAACACCACGATATTGTCAAAAAATCAGCGACACCGCTTGAGGTTGAAAAGCGAGTCATGGATATCTTGCCACCGGAGCAGTGGCTAGCAGCTCATCAGGCCATGATTTATTTTGGAAGAGCCATTTGCCATCCTAAAAATCCAGAGTGTGACCAGTACCCACAGTTATATGATTTTAGCAATTTATAAGATGGCTCATCAAAAGTTTTTGCTTGATTTTAAGCATGCTTTGTGCTATAGTAATTGATAACTAAATATTCCTTTAAACCTGTCCCGTGAGGCAGGCAAGGAGCGCGATAAAGTAGAAGGGTGAAGTCTATACTGTTTGCAGTAGGGCTCGCTTGGCTATACATTTCAAGTCTCCTTGTTTAAGGAGACTTTTCTTTTTGGAGGTTTGTCATGAAGGCAAAAGAAGTTGTAGACGAATTGACCGTCAAACGAGCGATTACGCGTATTACTTATGAGATTATCGAACGCAACAAAGATTTGAATAAAATCGTCTTGGCTGGTATTAAAACTCGCGGTGTCTTTATCGCCCACCGAATCCAAGAACGTTTGGAGCAATTAGAAAATCTTTCAGTTCCGGTTGTAGAATTGGATACTAAACCTTTCCGTGATGATGTTAAAAGTGGAGAAGATACTTCTTTTGTTTCTGTTGATGTGACAGACCGTGAAGTTATCTTGGTGGACGATGTGCTTTATACAGGCCGTACTATCCGTGCTGCTATTGATAATATTGTCGGTCATGGTCGTCCTGCGCGCGTGAGTTTAGCAGTTCTAGTCGATCGTGGACATAGAGAATTGCCAATCCGCCCAGATTACGTTGGAAAAAATATCCCAACTAGTCGTTCTGAAGAAATCATCGTAGAGATGGCAGAACTTGATGGCCAAGACAGAGTTCTGATTACTGAAGAAGCTTAGAAAGCTAAAGGAGTAGCCATGTCAGAAAATCAACAAGCATTGAACCATGTGGTGTCCATGGAAGACCTCACTGTCGATCAAGTGATGAAATTGATCAAGCGAGGAATTGAGTTTAAAAACGGAGCTCAGCTTCCTTATGAAGACCATCCGATTGTTTCCAATCTTTTCTTTGAGGATTCTACACGGACGCATAAGTCCTTTGAAGTTGCAGAGATTAAACTGGGATTGGAGCGACTTGAATTTGATGTGAAGACTAGTTCAGTCAATAAGGGTGAGACACTTTATGATACCATTTTGACTCTGTCTGCTTTAGGAGTGGATGTCTGTGTGATTCGCCACCCTGAGGTTGACTACTACAGAGAGTTAATTGCAAGTCCAACGATTACGACTTCCATCATCAATGGTGGAGATGGTTCGGGCCAACACCCTAGCCAGAGCTTGCTTGATTTGATGACTATTTATGAGGAATTTGGTCACTTTGAGGGTCTTAAGGTTGCGATTGCAGGTGACTTGGACCACTCACGCGTTGCTAAATCCAATATGCAGATTTTGAAACGCTTGGGAGCTGAACTTTACTTTGCTGGACCTGAGGAATGGAGAAGTCAAGAGTTTGCAGACTATGGACAGTTTGTAACTATTGATGAAATCATTGATCAGGTGGATGTCATGATGTTTCTCCGTGTGCAACATGAACGCCATGATAGTGGAGCTGTCTTTTCAAAAGAAGACTACCATGCCCAACATGGCTTGACTCAAGAACGTTATGATCGTTTGAAAGACACAGCAATCCTCATGCACCCAGCTCCAGTCAATCGTGATGTAGAAATCGCAGACCACTTGGTTGAAGCACCAAAATCACGGATTGTCCAACAAATGACCAATGGTGTCTTTGTCCGAATGGCAATCTTAGAATCCGTACTGGCGAGTAGAAACGCCAACTAAAACACAAGACGTTAAAAGACGCCAGTGAGCGTCCACGAGAGGTGAAAATATGACAAAAAGACTTCTAGTATTAGAAGATGGCACAGTTTTTGAAGGCAAGGCCTTCGGAGCAGATATTGATGTAACAGGCGAAATCGTCTTTAATACAGGAATGACCGGCTATCAAGAATCCATCACAGACCAGTCTTATAATGGACAAATCTTGACCTTTACTTATCCTTTGGTAGGAAATTATGGAATTAACCGTGATGATTACGAATCCATTATTCCAACTTGTAAGGGAGTCGTTGTTTTTGAAGAAGCACGTAGAGCAAGCAACTGGCGCAACCAAATGACGCTGGATGAATTTTTGAAAGCCAAGAAAATTCCTGGTATTTCAGGGATTGATACGCGTGCACTTACCAAGATTATCCGTAAGCATGGTACTATGCGTGCAACCTTGACTCATGTTGGAGACAGTATGGACCATGTGACGGATCAGCTCCAAGCGACAGTCTTGCCGACGGATAATATCAAGCAGGTTTCTACTAAAACATCCTATCCAGCTCCAGGAGTTGGTTTGAGCGTGGTTCTAGTGGACTTTGGTCTCAAGCACTCAATCCTACGTGAACTTTCTAAACGTAACTGTAACGTGACGGTTGTTCCTTATTCGACAACGGCTGAAGAAATTCTCCATCTCAATCCTGACGGAGTTATGTTGTCAAACGGTCCAGGTAACCCAGAAGATGTTCCACAGGCACTCGATATGATTCGAGGCGTGCAAGGAAAGATTCCAATCTTTGGTATTTGTATGGGGCACCAACTCTTTGCAATGGCAAACGGGGCAAAGACTTACAAGATGAAGTTTGGTCACCGTGGATTCAACCATGCGGTACGTGAAATTGCTACAGGACGTGTGGATTTTACAAGTCAAAACCATGGTTATGCAGTTAGCCGTGAGGATTTGCCAGAGCACTTGATCATTACCCATGAAGAAATCAATGACAAGTCAGTTGAAGGTGTACGTCACAGATACCAACCTGCTTTCTCTGTTCAATACCATCCAGATGCAGCCCCTGGTCCACACGACGCAAGCTACCTATTTGATGAGTTTATCGAGATGATGGAAGCTTTTAAACAATCAAACTAAGAACGAGTAAAAGCTCGTCGGAGAATTTATTTAATGGCAACCTGAGAGTTGCCGAATAGAAAGGAGAAGATACATTGTTCGCGGAAGTGAACACGCCCTAAGAACTGTGTGAAAAAGATAAACATTGTCTTGACGCTGAAGGCATCTGCACCGAGTTTCCTATTTTCGCTGTGTTCTTTACGGGCTTTGTATCATAAACTATGCCTAAACGTACTGATATTCAAAAAATTATGGTGATTGGTTCTGGTCCGATTATTATTGGTCAGGCTGCTGAGTTTGACTACGCGGGGACCCAGGCTTGCTTGTCTTTGAAAGAGGAAGGTTATGAAGTTGTCTTGGTTAACTCAAACCCTGCAACTATCATGACGGACAAAGAAATTGCTGACAAGGTTTATATTGAACCGATTACACTTGAGTTTGTGACACGAATTCTTCGCAAGGAACGTCCAGATGCCTTGCTACCAACACTCGGTGGTCAGACAGGTCTCAACATGGCCATGGAATTATCTAAAAATGGTATCCTTGATGAGCTTGGTGTTGAACTTCTGGGAACTAAATTATCTGCTATTGATCAAGCGGAGGATCGTGACCTCTTTAAACAATTGATGGAAGAATTGGAACAACCCATTCCAGAATCTGAAATTGTAAACACTGTTGAAGAAGCTGTTGCCTTTGCAGCAACAATTGGCTACCCAGTCATCGTTCGTCCAGCCTTTACACTTGGTGGTACTGGTGGTGGAATGTGTGCTAATGAGGAAGAATTGCGTGAAATCGCTGAAAATGGATTGAAATTGTCACCTGTGACCCAATGTTTGATTGAACGTTCGATTGCAGGTTTCAAGGAAATCGAATACGAAGTTATGCGTGACTCAGCTGACAATGCTTTGGTTGTTTGTAACATGGAAAACTTTGACCCAGTTGGGATTCATACAGGAGATTCCATTGTATTTGCCCCTGCTCAAACCATGTCAGACTATGAAAACCAAATGCTTCGTGACGCTAGCTTGAGCATTATTCGTGCCCTCAAGATTGAAGGTGGATGTAACGTTCAGTTGGCCCTTGACCCACACAGTTTTAAGTACTATGTCATCGAAGTAAACCCTCGTGTGTCGCGTTCTTCAGCCCTTGCTTCTAAGGCGACAGGTTACCCAATTGCTAAGTTGGCAGCCAAGATTGCAGTAGGTTTAACTTTGGATGAGATCATCAACCCAGTTACAGGTTCAACCTATGCCATGTTTGAACCAGCCCTTGACTATGTGGTTGCCAAGATTCCACGTTTCCCATTTGACAAGTTTGAAAAGGGTGAGCGCCGTCTTGGGACACAGATGAAGGCCACTGGAGAAGTCATGGCAATCGGTCGAAACATCGAAGAATCTCTCCTTAAAGCTTGTCGCTCCCTTGAAATTGGGGTGCACCACAATGAAATGTCTGAACTTGCAGAGGTTTCTGATGATTCCTTGATTGAAAAAGTAGTCAAAGCCCAGGATGACCGTCTCTTCTACGTATCAGAAGCAATTCGTCGTGGTTACACACCAGAAGAAATTGCTGAATTAACTAAGATTGATATCTTCTATCTTGATAAACTCCTACATATCTTTGAAATTGAGCAGGAGTTGAGTGCCCATCCACAAGATCTTGAAGTTTTGAAAACTGCAAAATTGAATGGGTTTTCAGACCGTAAGATTGCGGAACTTTGGGAAACGACTGCTGATCAAGTTCGTCAACTTCGCTTGGAAAACAAGATTGTTCCAGTTTATAAGATGGTCGATACTTGTGCTGCAGAGTTCGACTCTGAAACGCCATATTTCTATTCAACCTATGGTTGGGAAAACGAGTCTATCAAGTCTGATAAGGAATCCGTTCTAGTTCTAGGTTCTGGTCCAATCCGTATCGGTCAAGGGGTCGAGTTTGACTACGCAACTGTTCACTCGGTTAAGGCTATTCAAGCTGCTGGTTATGAGGCTATCATCATGAACTCAAACCCAGAAACCGTTTCAACAGACTTCTCTGTATCAGATAAGCTTTACTTTGAGCCATTGACATTCGAAGACGTTATGAACGTCATTGACTTGGAACAACCAAAGGGAGTTATCGTTCAGTTCGGTGGTCAAACAGCTATCAACCTTGCGGAGCCATTGGCAAAAGCAGGTGTGCCCATCCTTGGGACACAGGTTGCTGACCTAGACCGTGCCGAAGACCGTGACCTCTTTGAGCAAGCCCTAAAAGAATTGGATATTCCACAGCCACCAGGACAAACGGCTACCAATGAAGAAGAAGCAGTTCTTGCGGCTCGCAAGATTGGTTTCCCGGTTCTTGTCCGCCCATCTTATGTACTTGGTGGACGTGCCATGGAAATCGTTGAAAACGAAGCAGACCTTCGTTCTTACATGCGAACTGCTGTTAAGGCTAGTCCAGACCACCCAGTTCTTGTTGACTCTTACATCGTTGGGCAAGAATGCGAAGTTGATGCCATTTCAGATGGTAAAAATGTACTCATTCCTGGTATCATGGAGCATATCGAACGTGCCGGTGTCCACTCAGGTGACTCAATGGCCGTTTACCCACCACAAACCTTGTCGCAAAAGGTGCAAGAAACAATCGCAGACTATACTAAACGCCTAGCAATCGGTCTTAACTGCCTTGGAATGATGAACATCCAGTTTGTTATCAAGGATGAAAAAGTCTACGTTATTGAGGTCAATCCACGTGCTAGCCGTACGGTACCATTCCTTTCTAAGGTAACCAATATCCCTATGGCTCAGGTGGCGACTAAGCTCATTCTTGGGCAAAGTTTATCAGAACTTGGCTACCAAGATGGACTTTACCCTGAAAGCACCCGCGTTCATATCAAGGCACCTGTCTTCTCCTTTACCAAACTAGCTAAGGTAGACAGCTTACTTGGTCCTGAAATGAAGTCAACAGGGGAAGTTATGGGTTCTGATACGACTTTGGAAAAAGCTCTCTATAAGGCCTTTGAAGCTTCTTACTTACACTTGCCAACTTTTGGTAACGTTGTATTTACCATCGCTGATGATGCCAAAGAAGAAGCCTTGGACTTGGCTCGTCGTTTCCAAAATATTGGCTATGGAATCCTTGCGACAGAAGGGACAGCAACCTTCTTTGCTAGTCATGGATTGCAAGCCCAACCTGTTGGTAAGATTGGTGATGACAATAAAGATATCCCAAGTTTTGTTCGCAAAGGAAGAATTCAAGCTATCATTAACACAGTTGGAACAAAACGAACTGCAGACGAAGATGGTGAGCAAATCCGTCGTTCAGCCATTGAACACGGGGTACCCCTCTTTACAGCCCTAGATACAGCTAACGCCATGCTCAAAGTATTGGAAAGCCGTAGTTTTGTTACAGAAGCGATCTAGTTGAGAACAAATTTTCACAGTTTTAAAGCCAGCGTCATAAATCGCTGGCTTTTACAATACTGGTGTTGCTTATTGCAACTATCAAGCTTTCCTTAAGAATCATTCTAAAATGTGATATAATGAAGATGAATTGGAAATGGAAAACTATTTTCATTATATTTTCAAAAAATCCATTAAAAAAAGTAAAGACAGATTAGAAAGTGTAAAATTCCTATGTCTTCTTACAAAAAGGTCTCTCTTTCTGAGATCAATCAATCTATTGAAACTCCCAATAACAATCATTTTTGGCAAAAACTAAAAGCATTTTTAGGACCTGGCGCTCTTGTAGCAGTTGGTTATATGGATCCTGGGAACTGGATTACCAGTGTAGTTGGTGGCGCTTCTTACAAGTATAATCTCTTATTTGTTATTTTGATTTCATCTATCATTGCCATGCAGCTGCAACAGATGGCTGGAAAGCTCGGTATAGTGACTAGAATGGATCTAGCGCAAGCAACAGCTCATCATGCTCCCAAATGGCTCCGCTATAGTCTGTGGGTGATTTTAGAATTGGCTTTAATGGCGACAGACTTGGCTGAAGTTTTAGGTTCAGCGATTGCACTAAATCTTTTGTTTAAAATACCGATTATGGTTGCTATCCTCCTAACCGTTTTGGACATATTTCTTTTACTTTTGTTGATGAAGTTTGGGTTCAAGAAGATTGAAGCTATTGTTACGACCCTTATCTTAACTATATTAGGTATTTTTTCTTATCTGGTGGCTTTATCCAATCCAAGTATTCAGGGAATCTTTGGTGGTTATTTACCGACTTCGACTTTATTTGAAAGTCCCCTGCCGGGACATGAGAGTCAATTGACCTTGGCTTTAGGGATTGTAGGAGCGACAGTCATGCCGCATAATCTCTATCTTCATTCATCATTATCGCAAACAAGGAAAATCAACCACAAAGATAAGAAGGACGTCCGAAAAGCAGTGCGCTTTATGACCTGGGATTCTAATCTTCAGTTGTCCTTAGCCTTTATTGTCAATTCCTTGTTGCTCATTTTAGGTGCCTCCCTTTTTTTTGGTTATGCATCTGAAATTTCGGCATTCTCCCAAATGTACAATGCTTTACAGGATTCAACAATAGCAGGAGCGATAGCTAGTTCGACTTTGTCAACTTTGTTTGCTTTAGCTCTCTTAGCAAGTGGACAAAATTCGACCATTACAGGCACCTTGACAGGACAGATTGTCATGGAAGGTTTCTTGCATCTGAAATTACCTCAGTGGATTATCCGTATCGGTACGCGTATTTTTGCCTTGCTACCTGTGATCATAGTCGCTGTCTTATTTGGACATCAAGAAAAGACCTTGGATCAGTTATTGGTTTACTCACAGGTCTTTCTGTCAATCGCTCTTCCGTTCTCAATCTTTCCTTTAATTTATTTGACCTCTAAGAAGTCACTAATGGGAGAATTCACCAATGCCAAGTGGAACACAATCCTAGGTTACGCAGTTGCAATTATCTTAACAATTCTTAATATCAAGCTTCTTTTCGATATTTTTTAAACTTGTTTGAAATTTTTTTCCATATTAATAATATTGATAATAAAATATAAGTAAATGAAAATTATGATTGAACTTAATAATCCCATAAGAATAGTGGGGGAATTTTTGAATTTTCTAAAATTTAGAATGATTTATAAGAAATATTGTACAGGAAACGGCTATTCTATTTTTTCTTTTCATCAAAAGGAGTTTAATAGTATATGATACAAGTTTATCTTGTAATACAGGTAGTAAAAGATAAATGTTAAATAAAGTTATAGGTGCTATATTTGGTATTAAATAATTTAAACGATTCAAGTCGGACTATTGTAATGGAACAAAATGTGCTATAATTGATAGGATAGATAGAATCGAGGATATTATGTCATTTAGTAAATTTCAGTTTAAAAATTATATTAATAAAGCTCTGGAGGAGTTGAAATTCAGTACTCCTACAGAGGTTCAAGAGAAATTAATTCCCATCGTTTTGGCAGGTCGTGACCTAGTCGGTGAATCAAAAACGGGTTCGGGTAAGACTCACACTTTCCTATTGCCGATTTTCCAGCAATTAGATGAAACTAGCGATAGTGTGCAAGCAGTCATTACTGCACCGAGTCGTGAGTTAGCTACTCAAATTTACAAAGCAGCTCGTCAGATTGCAACTCACTCAGAAGTGGAAGTTCGTGTGGTTAATTATGTGGGTGGGACAGATAAGGCTCGCCAGATTGACAAATTGGCAAGTAACCAGCCTCATATTGTTATCGGGACTCCAGGTCGTATTTATGACTTAGTTAAGTCCGGTGACCTAGCTATTCACAAGGCTAAGACCTTTGTGGTCGATGAGGCAGATATGACCTTGGATATGGGATTCTTAGAAACTGTTGATAAGATTGCTGGCAGTCTTCCAAAAGACTTGCAATTTATGGTCTTCTCAGCGACTATTCCACAAAAACTGCAACCATTCTTGAAAAAATACTTATCAAATCCTGTTATGGAGAAAATCAAGACCAAAACGGTCATTTCCGATACCATTGATAATTGGTTGATTTCGACCAAGGGCCGAGATAAGAATGCTCAACTTTACCAATTGACTCAGTTGATGCAACCGTATTTGGCAATGATTTTTGTTAACACAAAAACGCGTGCTGATGAATTACATACATACTTAACAGCTCAAGGCTTGAAGGTTGCAAAGATCCATGGAGATATTGCCCCTCGTGAACGTAAGCGAATCATGAATCAGGTGAAAAATCTGGATTTTGAGTACATTGTCGCAACCGACTTGGCGGCGCGTGGGATTGATATTGAAGGTGTTAGTCATGTCATCAATGATGCAATTCCGCAAGACTTATCCTTCTTCGTGCACCGTGTTGGTCGAACTGGACGAAATGGCCTACCAGGTACAGCTATTACCCTTTACCAGCCAAGTGATGACTCGGATATCCGTGAGTTGGAGAAATTAGGAATTAAGTTTACTCCGAAAATGGTTAAAGACGGGGAATTTCAAGATACCTATGACCGTGATCGTCGTGCCAACCGTGAAAAGAAGCAAGACAAGCTTGACATTGAGATGATAGGTCTGGTCAAAAAGAAAAAGAAAAAAGTCAAACCAGGTTATAAGAAGAAAATTCAATGGGCGGTGGATGAAAAACGTCGCAAAACAAAGCGCGCTGAAAATCGCGCTCGCGGTCGTGCAGAGCGTAAAGCAAAACGCCAAACATTTTAACATCAAATAAAGCTAAACTCTTTATGAGGGTAACTTAAAAGCCTGTAAAAGGCTTTTTCTTATAGTTTGAAACTATAGGATTGCCTAGGAAAGAAGTGTTAGAGGAGACTAGTAGTTTTTGGTATAATGGAAGATATTTGAAAGAAAAGAGCAGTGATATGACACAGATTATTGATGGGAAGGCTCTAGCAGCTAAGTTACAAGGACAGCTGGCTGAAAAGACTGAAAGATTAAAGGAAGAGACAGGTCTAGTACCTGGTTTGGTAGTGATTTTGGTTGGGGATAATCCAGCAAGCCAAGTCTATGTTCGTAACAAGGAGAGGTCAGCTCTTGCGGCTGGATTCCGTAGTGAAGTTGTGCGAGTTCCAGATACCATTACTCAAGAGGAATTGTTAGACTTGATTGCCAAATACAATCAAGATTCAACTTGGCATGGGATATTGGTCCAGTTACCATTACCAAAACATATTGATGAAGAGGCAGTTTTGTTGGCCATTGACCCAGAAAAGGATGTGGATGGTTTCCATCCCCTAAACATGGGACGTCTCTGGTCTGGTCATCCAGTCATGATTCCTTCTACACCTGCAGGGATTATGGAAATGTTTCATGAATACGGGATTGACTTGGAAGGTAAAAATGCGGTCGTCATCGGTCGTTCCAATATCGTTGGAAAACCCATGGCCCAGCTTCTTTTGGCAAAGAATGCTACAGTGACTTTGACCCACTCACGGACTCATAATCTTGCCAAGGTGGCTGCTAAAGCAGATATTCTGGTTGTTGCAATCGGTCGTGCCAAGTTTGTGACTGCTGACTTTGTCAAACCAGGTGCGGTAGTCATTGACGTTGGGATGAATCGTGATGAAAATGGTAAGCTCTGCGGGGATGTGGATTATGAGGCAGTTGCCCCACTTGCTAGCCATATTACGCCAGTTCCTGGAGGTGTAGGTCCTATGACCATTACTATGCTGATGGAGCAAACTTATCAAGCAGCACTCCGGACATTGGATAGAAAATAAGAGAAAAATTTTCTGAGGAAAGTGTATTTTCTATAGCTATATCTAAAATGGCAGAAATAAATATTAAATTTTAGAAATAAGTTTATAAAAGGAGGTATGCGCCTCCTTTTTGTTGTATAATAAATGCGAGAGGAAAAAAGGATGAGAGTGATTGAGCAAGCATTATTAGAAAAAGTCATTATTGAACGTTCTCGTACCAGTCATAAAGGAGACTATGGCCGTCTGCTGTTGCTTGGTGGGACTTATCCTTATGGTGGTGCTATCATCATGGCTGCTTTAGCAGCTGTGAAAAGCGGTGCAGGATTGGTAACCGTTGGAACAGATAGGGAAAATATCCTTGCTCTGCACAGCCATTTACCTGAGGCTATGGCCTTTGCTCTTCAAGACCAGCAATTATTAAAAGAGCAGTTGGAGAAGGCAGAAGTTGTCTTGCTGGGTCCTGGTTTACGAGACGATGCATTTGGAGAAAATCTAGTCAAACAGATTTTTGCCAGCTTAAAAAAGAATCAGATTTTGATTGTAGACGGAGGGGCCTTAACCATCCTTGCTAGGACAAGTTTGTCGTTTCCATCTAACCAGCTTATCTTAACTCCCCACCAAAAAGAATGGGAAAAATTATCTGGAATTACGATTGAAAATCAAAGCGAAGCTGCAACGGCTAGTGCCCTGACTTCCTTTCCTCAAGGAACCATTTTGGTGGAGAAAGGTCCAGCTACTCGTATTTGGCAAGTTGGCCAATCTGATTTTTACCAGTTACAGGTTGGCGGTCCCTATCAGGCGACTGGGGGAATGGGAGATACTCTGGCTGGGATGATTGCAGGATTTGCAGGCCAGTTTAAACAAGCCAGTCTCTACGAGCGTGTGGCAGTAGCGACCCATCTTCATTCAGCCATAGCCCAGGAATTTGCTCGAGAACATTATGTGGTCTTGCCGACGGAAATTAGCTCTTATCTTCCCAAAATAATGAAAAAAATATCTCAAAAAGGCACCTGATCGTTTCAGGCGCCTTTATATCTTTTAGAAAAATCCTTTAATCTTTCCAACGAGGCCATCTAGACCTTCAGAACCAGAAATCAACTGCTGAGCTTGAGAGAAGTATTCTCCAAGTTGGTCTTGATTTTCTGCAACAAATGTTTTTGCAGCTTCGAAATCTTTTGTTTCGATTAATTCTTTTACTTGGTTAAACAAATCTAATGGGTTCATTCTATTTCTCCTTTTCTTTACTTAACTATTTAATCATCTTTATGATAAAAAATCAACTGTTGTTGCTTTTGGCTAGGACCTGTTTTTATCTACAAGTTCTCATAACTAAGATTCTAACTACCAAAACAAGGTGGACATAAAAATAAAAATGTTCGGGTTTTTCTAGTGTATCCATGAAATAAAAAAGGATACATGTTATAATGAAAGTAGCTCTTTAATGGAGGTGTTTGAGTGGAAAATTTGAAGAAAATGGCAGGTATCAAGGCTGCTGAGTTTGTCAAGGATGGCATGGTTGTCGGACTGGGAACGGGTTCTACTGCCTATTATTTTGTAGAAGAAATCGGTCGTCGTATCAAGGAAGAAGGATTGCAGATTACAGCTGTAACGACTTCTAGTGTGACTAGTAAACAGGCTGAAGGGCTTAATATCCCGCTCAAGTCTATTGACCAAGTAGATGTTGTCGATGTGACGGTTGATGGAGCGGATGAGGTGGATAGCCAGTTTAACGGAATCAAAGGCGGTGGTGGTGCCCTTCTGATGGAGAAGGTTGTAGCAACGCCCTCAAAAGAATATATTTGGGTAGTGGATGAAAGCAAGCTGGTCGACAAACTGGGTGCTTTTAAATTGCCAGTAGAAGTGGTTCAGTATGGTGCTGAACAGGTCTTTCGTCGTTTTGAGCGCGCTGGCTATAAACCAAGCTTCCGTGAAAAAGATGGCCAACGTTTTGTGACCGATATGCAGAACTTTATCATTGACCTTGCCTTGGATGTCATTGAAGATCCAATTGCTTTAGGGCAAGAATTGGACCATATCGTTGGTGTCGTAGAGCACGGCTTATTCAACCAAATGGTGGATAAGGTGATCGTAGCTGGACGAAATGGGGTTCAGATTTTAACTTCAAGCAAAGCAAAATAATAAGGAGATACACTATGTCAAAATTTAATCGTATTCACTTGGTGGTACTGGATTCTGTAGGAATCGGTGCTGCACCAGATGCTAATAACTTTGTCAATGCAGGGGTTCCAGATGGAGCTTCTGACACACTGGGACACATTTCAAAAGCAGTTGGTTTGAATGTCCCAAACATGGCTAAAATTGGTCTTGGAAATATTCCTCGAGAAACTCCTCTTAAGACTGTTCCAGCTGAAAGCAATCCAACAGGATATGCAACAAAATTGGAAGAAGTATCTCTTGGTAAGGATACCATGACTGGACACTGGGAAATCATGGGCCTTAACATTACAGAACCTTTCGATACTTTCTGGAATGGATTCCCAGAAGAAATCTTGACAAAAATCGAAGAGTTCTCAGGACGAAAGGTTATTCGTGAGGCTAACAAACCTTACTCAGGAACAGCCGTTATCGATGACTTTGGACCACGCCAGATGGAAACTGGGGAGTTGATTATCTATACTTCAGCTGACCCTGTTTTGCAAATTGCTGCCCACGAAGACATCATTCCTCTGGACGAATTGTACCGTATCTGTGAATACGCTCGTTCGATAACCCTTGAGCGCCCAGCCCTTCTAGGACGTATCATTGCCCGTCCATATGTTGGTGAACCAGGTAACTTCACTCGTACAGCAAATCGTCGTGACTTGGCTGTATCACCATTTGCTCCAACTGTTCTCGATAAACTCAATGAAGCAGGTATCGATACTTATGCTGTTGGTAAAATCAACGATATCTTTAACGGAGCTGGTATCAATCATGACATGGGCCACAACAAGTCAAACAGCCACGGAATTGATACACTATTGAAGACCATGGGACTTGCTGAGTTTAAAAAAGGATTCTCCTTCACAAACTTAGTTGACTTTGATGCCCTTTACGGCCACCGCCGCAATGCTCATGGTTACCGTGATTGCTTGCATGAGTTTGATGAACGCTTGCCTGAAATTACCGCAGCCATGAGAGAGAATGATCTTCTCTTGATTACGGCGGACCATGGAAATGACCCAACTTATGCAGGAACAGACCACACTCGTGAATATATTCCATTGTTGGCCTATAGCCCTTCCTTTAAAGGAAATGGTCTCATTCCTGTCGGACATTTTGCAGATATCTCAGCGACAGTTGCGGATAACTTTGGTGTGGAAACTGCCATGATTGGGGAAAGTTTCTTAGATAAATTGGTATAAGATGACACGATATGCTTTACTGGTAAGGGGCATTAATGTAGGTGGGAAAAATAAGGTTGTCATGGCGCAACTTCGTCAAGAACTGACAGAGTTGGGACTGGAAAAGGTTGAGACCTACATCAACAGTGGCAATATTTTCTTTACTTCTACAGCTCCCAAAGCCCAATTGGTTGAAAAGTTAGAGGCTTTCTTTACAGTCCATTATCCATTTATTCAGAGCTTTTCTTTGCTGAGTCAGGAAGATTATGAAGAAGAGCTGAATAATCTGCCAGATTGGTGGACCAAAGACCTAGCTCGAAAAGATGTCCTTTTCTACACGGAGAGTTTGGCTGTGGATCAAGTGATCGAGAAAGTGAACAGTTTGGAACTGGAAGATGAAGTGGTTCATTTTGGAAGACTTGGGATTTTCTGGGGGAAATTCTCTGAGGAATCCTACTATGCAACTGCCTATCACAAGTACTTGCTCAAGATGCCTTTCTATCGCAATATTACCATTCGTAATGCTAAAACTTTTGACAAAATCGGTCAAATGCTAAAAACTAATAAAGGAGACACACAATGACATTTTTAGACAAAATCAATGAAACAGCTGCTTTCCTGAAAGATAAGGGAATCCAAGAGCCTGAGTTTGGTCTAATCCTTGGATCAGGACTTGGAGAATTGGCAGAAGAAATCGAAAATCCAGTTGTAGTAGACTATGCTGAGATTCCAAACTGGGGCCGTTCAACAGTAGTCGGTCACGCTGGTAAATTAGTATATGGGGAACTGGTAGGTCGCAAGGTTTTGGCTCTTCAAGGACGTTTCCATTTCTACGAAGGAAATCCTCTGGAAGTTGTGACTTTCCCAGTTCGTGTCATGAAAGTTCTTGGATGTGAAGGTGTCATTGTAACCAATGCAGCTGGTGGTATTGGTTATGGCCCAGGTACTTTGATGGCTATCTCAGATCATATCAATATGACGGGGCAGAACCCCTTGATGGGTGAAAACTTGGATGATTTTGGTCCTCGTTTCCCAGATATGTCTAAGGCCTACACACCAGAATACCGTGCTACTGCTCATGAAGTGGCTAAAAAAATTGGTATCAAGCTTGATGAAGGTGTCTATATCGGTGTAACAGGTCCGACTTATGAAACACCAGCAGAAATCCGTGCTTATAAGACGCTTGGAGCAGATGCAGTTGGTATGTCGACTGTTCCTGAAGTTATTGTGGCAGCCCACTCAGGCTTGAAAGTTCTTGGTATTTCATGTATTACTAACCATGCTGCTGGATTCCAAGAAGAACTCAACCACGAAGAAGTTGTAGAAGTAACCGAACGTGTCAAAGGTGATTTCAAGGGCTTGCTTAAAGCGATTCTTGCAGAATTGTAATCATGTTAAAGGACTTGAGGAGATTTTTTCGAAAGATTCCTTATAATTTTAGATTATTCCTAGCAGTAATTCTACAAGGAATAGTTTCGGGTTTATCTGGTATATTTCTCCATTATCTTTTAGAGATGGTAGAGAGTCTAGCTTTTGGTCAGTCAGAGCATTATACTGGATTTTTGACAGATGGAGTTTCCTCCTCACGGATAGGACTAAGTTTAATAATCGTGGGTCTTGGCTCATCCTTGGTCTGGTATTTCTTGCAAAAAGGGTCGAAAATTTATTCCATCAAAGCTCAGATGAAGGATGAGACTTCACAATACAAGCTTCATTTTTTAAGACAGCTATTTCATTCAATTTGGCAGATTATTGCAGTTGGAGGGGGAGCACCTATTGGCAAAGAAGCTGCACCACGAGAGATTGGGAGTCTATTTGCAGGACCAATTGGAAAAATATGTTCTCTCTCTAAGAAGGATCGCATCTTTCTCCTTGCTTGTGGTGCTGGTGCTGGTTTAGCAGCTGTCTACCAGGTTCCATTAACAAGTGTCTTCTTTGTTTTTGAAACTCTAGGAATTGCTCTATCTATTAAACGATTTATCTTAGTCGGTTTGACTACTTATGTGTCAACCTATACAGCAGGCTTGGTTATTTCAGATCAGGCTCTCTACCAGATTCCAGCCATCACATGGTCATTAAAGGAAATATGGATTATTCCCTTATTACTTCTTTTCTTAACCCCACTGGCTTGGCTTTTTGGTCGCTTAAGTAAGGCAGCGTCTTCAAACAGAATAAAAGATAAACGAGTACTTCTCACATTGCCCTCAGCTTTTCTTTTTCTTGTTGGTCTTGCAAGTTCCTTTCCACATCTACTTGGCAATGGACGCATGATGGCTCAGGAAATTTTAAATGGTAGCAGTGGTCAAACAGTGCTTCTCATGTTTTTCCTAAAAGCAGTGGTCGTTCTTATTATCCTTTGGGCAGGGGCCTATGGTGGTACACTTACGCCATCTTTTGCCTTGGGGATGGCTGGAGCTGGTGTCTTGTGCATGATTCTAGGTTTGGGTAGCCAGTCAACCATTTTGCTTTTGGGATCGGTTTGTTTTTTGTCTGTGACCTTGAGGGCGCCCATTTCTGCAACCGGATTAGTTATAGGTTTCACTGGGCTAGGTATAGATTCTCTTCCGTATCTCTTAGTAACAGCTGTTTTAGCCTATGAATTTGCAAAAATGTTAGACCACTTTCCTTGTGCTAGCATACTGTGTCAGAAGTCAAATAATAAAGTAATTAGGTAGGAAATGCCCATTTCTTCTAGTCAATGATTTGATTTAAAAGATTAAAAAAACTCTCAATTTATTTATAACTGTTTTAAATAAAAATGAAGTAGGCCTATTGGAATCATGATTGAATCCGATTTTTTCTAGCTATGAAATGTAAAAATAATAAAAAGAAAGGTAGAGCGAGATGTTCTGATTTGAACGCGAGCGGAAAACTTTTCTAAAAATCAGAAAGTAAGGGTAGTTCGGGCTTGAATTGAAGCAAGCCGGTCTAATCTTCTCAATATCATCAAAATTAAGAAAGAAAGGAATTGAACCCACCCTAAAAGCAGTGGGAAAAAGATAGTTGGTCTAGCGAGCATCGCTCACTGCACCCAACTCCTATTTTCCCTTTGCTTTTTGACGGGTTTGGTATCTTATATTATGTCTATCCATATTGCTGCTCAGCAGGGTGAAATTGCTGATAAAATTCTTCTTCCTGGGGATCCTCTTCGTGCGAAATTTATTGCGGAGAATTTCCTTGAAGATGCTGCTTGTTTTAACGAAGTGCGTAACATGTTTGGTTACACTGGTACTTACAAGGGCCACCGTGTATCAGTCATGGGAACTGGGATGGGGATGCCATCTATTTCGATTTATGCGCGTGAGTTGATTGTGGACTACGGTGTGAAGAAATTGATCCGTGTGGGAACTGCAGGTTCTTTGAATGAAGATGTTCACGTTCGTGAATTGGTTTTGGCGCAAGCAGCTGCAACCAACTCTAACATCATCCGCAATGACTGGCCACAGTACGATTTCCCACAAATCGCTAGCTTTGATTTGCTGGACAAGGCCTACCATATCGCCAAAGAACTTGGTATGACAACCCACGTTGGGAACGTTTTGTCTTCTGATGTCTTTTATTCAAACTACTTTGAAAAGAACATCGAACTTGGTAAATGGGGAGTCAAGGCTGTGGAAATGGAAGCAGCAGCTCTTTACTATCTTGCTGCTCAATATCATGTTGATGCCCTTGCTATCATGACTATTTCTGATAGTTTGGTCAATCCAGATGAAGACACGACTGCAGAAGAACGTCAAAATACCTTCACCGATATGATGAAGGTTGGATTAGAAACCTTGATTGCAGAATAATTATAGCCAAAAAGGAAGCCCTTTTTATGAATTGGAGGACTTCCTTTTCTTATCTAGAAATTGATCTAGTTCTTTCTGATTTCGAAGAATAGTGATTTTATGTGAGTATTCTTGGCAAAGTTTTTGGTAATTCTCTTTTTGAGCTTTAGTCCGTCCGTCCCAAAGAATCCATCTGATAAACTCCCAATTAAATTGTTCTTGACAACCAGCTGCCATACTTTCTCTGACCTTGCCTCGGTATGTGAGATAACGTTTAAAAGCCCGAAATAGACAAGTCCATGGGGAAAAGTTGAGAAAGATGATTTGGTCAGCTTCCTGCATTCTTTCTTGGTAATAGCACCAAGAATAATTTCCATCGATGACCCAGGCTTCATGCTTGGTGAGAAAGTTTTTCATCTCGGTCAGCATCCATTCGCGATCACTATCTTGCCAACCAGGTTGAAATTGGAGTGTGTCCATGTACAGTTTTGGGATGGAGTAGTAGTTAGATAATTTTTCTGCTAGAGTTGACTTACCAGCACCAGAATATCCGATAATTGTGATTTTCATTTTCTACCTTTTCCTATTTGGGACAAAAAAACAGCCTCTATGGACTGTTTCTTATTTAGCAAGTTTAGCTGAAAGACGAGCTTTATCGCGGCTTGCTTTGTTTTTGTGAATCAAACCTTTAGTTTCTGCTTTATCGATAGCTGAGCTAGCAGCACGGAAAAGTTCTTCAGATGGGTTTGCTTCGAAAGCTTTGATAGCAGTACGCATAGCTGATTTTTGAGCTGAGTTCTTTTCGTTTTGTTTAACGTTCAATTCAGCGCGTTTGATAGCTGATTTAATGTTTGCCAATGTTCTTACCTCCATATTTACTAACTATACCATTATATCTGAAAACTTACGTTTTGACAAGGGAAAATTATTTTTTTAAGTAAATTTCATCGATTTCATGGTTCTTTGTTTTATGAAGAATTACTTCTGCACGATTTCTAGTTGGTTCAATATAATTTTGTAGATTTGTGAGATTGATACTGGTCCAGACCTGATGGGCAAAGGATTCCACTTCCCCAATCGGCATTTGTGTAAAACGATAATAGTAGCTATCAGGATCGTTTTGGGCTAGGCTCAGCATTTTCAAGAAACGGTCTAGATACCAACTCTCGATGTCATCGACTGCAGCATCAACATAGATGGAAAAGTCAAAGAAGTCAGTAATGTAGAGACGCTCGTTTTGTGGATTTTGAAAGACATTTATTCCCTCAACAATAACAAAATCAGCAGCTTTGACGCTTTGCTTTTCCTCGGGTACGATGTCGTAGACTTCATGAGAATAGACAGGAATATCTACATCTTGTCCATTTTTGATGTGATCCAGGAAGTTGAGAAGAGCTTCCATATCATAGCTTTCAGGAAATCCCTTGCGATTTAAAATCCCTTGTTCAATCAAGGTCTGGTTGGGATAGAGAAAGCCATCAGTTGTTACCAACTCAACCGTAGCATCTGT
Organism: Streptococcus mitis; assembly: GCF_003942965.1. GTDB lineage: Bacteria > Bacillota > Bacilli > Lactobacillales > Streptococcaceae > Streptococcus > Streptococcus mitis_BH. The sequence goes on from NZ_RJOG01000006.1 coordinate 61,713, forward strand.
AAGGGTACGGGACAGTAGGATTTGAAGTAGGCGACTGGTTGTGGATTTTCCAACGGCAACACTCCCAGAAACCCCAATGATAAAAGGCTGGGATTTGCTTTCACGTTGAAGGAAAATCCCTTTTGAAAAGGCCAAATCATCCTTGGTACGCTTGTAAATCTGGATGAGATGGGCTAGGGGGAGATAGACATCGGTAACATCCTGCAAGCTAATCTGGTCATTAAAACTCTTGATGGATTCTAATTCCTCTTCTGTCAAAGGAGGTGTTGTCTTTCGATGTAACGATTGCCAAGTCTGGCGGCTGATTTTTTCAAAATGTAAAAATTCGTTGGTCATTTGTTTTCCCCTAGATATTTTGTTTATCATACCATAAAAAGCTAAAAAAATAAAGCGGTTTCTTGATGATAGTAAACCAATATCGTATAATAGAAGTAGATAGGGTTGACCAATTTATTGATGAGGTAGGAGCTACTTTCTCCTGACTTATAAGCCAATAAAGGGGGCTTTGGGATTCACAATTTATAGGAGGTGTACTATGAAAATCTTAAAAAGTTATATACTGGAACTCTGTTTTATTTTAAGTTTTGCACTACCTTTTATAAAAGGGGCGAATGCGGATAATGGTAGACGCTTTGTGGAAATCTATTACGGTTTTACTTTTTTGATGGAACATGCTATTGTAACAGCTATCTTTATCTGTTCGCTCTTGATTGCTTGCCTACTAAAAAAACGGTGGACGAAATGGCTTGCTGCTGGTAGTTATTTCTTTTTAGTTCTATGGATTGCTACAGAGGGTTATTTCTTCCGCATGTCGCTAGAAGATTTGGTACGACTTTGGACAAGTTGGGAAATCCTGACAAAAACGTATCAGTTGGGCTTTTATCTAAACATCTTGTTGGGAATTTTGTTGATAATTAAATATCTGAAGGTTAAGCAATAGTAATAAAAATACGCCCGATTATAGACAATAAATTTGTTGTTTTATCTGGATTGTGATACCTTATAGCTCCCAATGACTTGTCATTTATTTATAAGTGTTAAAAGAGATTGAAGAAAAGGTCTTCTTGACTAGTTTTCTTCAGTCTTTTTCGTTTTATTATCAATTTGTAAACGATTTACAATTCAAGTCAAATTATGGTAAAATAGTTTCATGAGTAAAATGTATTATGCAGAGAATCCTGACGCTGCTCACGACATTCATGAGTTGAGAGTGGACTTGTTGGGAGAAAAAATGACCTTTTTGACAGATGCGGGTGTTTTTAGCAAGAAAATGGTTGACTTTGGAAGTCAACTCTTGCTCAAGTGTCTTGAAGTCAACCAAGGAGAAACTGTCCTGGATGTAGGATGTGGTTACGGACCTTTGGGCTTGTCTTTAGCTAAGGCTTATGGCGTTCAGTCTACCATGGTCGATATTAATAATCGTGCCTTGGATTTGGCGCGACAAAATGCTGAACGAAATAAAGTAGAAGCGACGATTTTCCAGTCCAACATCTATGAACAAGTTGAAGGCACATTTGACCATGTCATTTCAAATCCTCCTATCCGTGCGGGCAAGCAAGTAGTTCATGAAATCATTGAGAAAAGTAAAGATTTCTTGGAAACTGGTGGAGATTTAACAATCGTTATCCAGAAAAAACAAGGGGCTCCAAGTGCTAAGTCTAAGATGGAAGATGTGTTTGGCAATTGTGAAATCGTCAAAAAAGATAAGGGATACTATATCCTTAGAAGTGTGAAAGAATGAGAGCAGTTGATTTAATCCAAAAGAAACGAGACGGTCAAGAACTGACTTCGAGTGAAATTGAATGGCTAGTTGAAGGCTATGTGTCAGGAACTGTTCCTGATTATCAGATGTCTGCTTTTGCTATGGCTGTTTATTTCAAAGGAATGACGACTCGAGAAATCTCTGACCTAACTATGAAGATGGTCAAGACAGGGCAAGAGTTTGATTTATCTGCTATTGATGGGGTTAAGGTTGACAAGCATTCTACTGGTGGTGTTGGTGATAAGGTGACCTTGATTTTGGCTCCTCTTGTTGCTAGCTTTGGTGTACCTGTGGCAAAAATGAGTGGTCGTGGTCTCGGCCATACGGGTGGAACAATTGATAAATTGGAGTCCATTAAGGGCTATCAAGTGGAACGAAGTCAAGAGGATTTTATTCGTCAGGTTCAGGATATTGGTGTATCTGTCATTGGGCAATCAGACCAGCTTGTCAAAGCAGATAAGCTTCTCTATGCCCTTCGTGATGTGACCGCAACTGTTGACACGATTCCTTTGATTGCCAGTTCGGTGATGAGCAAGAAAATTGCTGCAGGGGCGGATGCTATTTTGCTTGACGTAACTGTCGGTGAGGGTGCCTTCATGAAGACGGTTGATGAGGCGCGTGAATTGGCTCAAACCATGGTGGAACTTGGTAAGGCAGTTGGTAGAAAAACGGTAGCAGTCATTACGGATATGAGTCAGCCCTTGGGACGAGCAATTGGAAATCGCCTCGAAATTCTTGAAGCACTGGAGACTTTACAAGGTCAAGGTCGTCAGGATATTACCCATTTTATATGCGAATTGGCTCAAATTATGCTTGGTTTAGCAAATGTAAACAAGACAGTTGAAGAAGTTCACCAACATCTTGAGAATGGTCAAGCGCTGGCTAAGTTTGAGGAAATGGTCCAAGCCCAAGGTGGAGACTTGGAAGACCTCTATCGTCCTGTCAATGTTACCCATGTGGTGGAAATCCCTGCCCAGGAAACGGGTGTCATTTCAGCTCTTCCAGCTATGGAATTTGGGCTTTATGCTATGAGACTGGGGGCAGGCCGTGCAGTCAAGTCTGATGCCTTGGACTATGAGACAGGAATTGTTTTTGAAAAGAAAGTTGGAGATTCCGTTCAAAAGGGAGAAATTGTTGCAAAAGTATACACAAATGGAAAAATTTCTCCTCAGCTAGTTACAGATTTTCAAAAATATGTTAAAATAAATGATAGTGTGCAAAGTTTACGAGAAATCATAGAAATAATCTCATAAACTGCAGGAGAATCCGAATATGAAATTAAATAAATATATCGATCATACACTTTTGAAACAAGATGCGACAGTAAATCAAATTGATTGTTTGTTGTCTGAAGCTAGAGAGTATGATTTTGCCAGTGTTTGCGTTAATCCGACCTGGGTTGAACATGCTAAAAAAGGGCTTGAAGGCACAGATGTCAAGGTCTGCACAGTAGTAGGTTTCCCCTTGGGAGCAACAACTTCAACTGTGAAAGCTTTTGAAACCAAGGAAGCTATCCAAAATGGTGCAGATGAGATTGATATGGTGATCAATGTTGGAGCTCTCAAAACAGGTAATCTTGATTTGGTTGAGTCGGATATTCTCGCAGTAGTAGAAGCAAGTGGTGACAAGTTAGTGAAAGTCATTATTGAAGCTTGCCTTCTGACAGACCAAGAAAAAGTTTTGGCTTGCCAATTGGCCCAAAAAGCGGGAGCTGATTTTGTTAAAACATCTACTGGCTTTTCAACTGGTGGTGCTACGGTAGCAGATGTTACATTAATGCGTGAAACAGTTGGACCTGATATGGGTGTCAAGGCTGCTGGTGGAGCTCGTTCTTATGCAGATGCTCTTGCCTTTGTGGAAGCAGGTGCGACCCGTATTGGAACGTCAGCTGGGGTAGCCATTTTAAAAGGAGAATTGGCAGATGGCGACTACTGAGTTGATTGAACTGGCAATTGAAACCAGCAAACATGCCTATGTCCCCTATTCTCACTTTCCTGTCGGAGCTGTTCTAGTCGCAAAAGATGGTAGTATTTATACAGGTGTCAATATCGAGAATGCTAGTTATTCTTTGACCAACTGTGGGGAACGTACAGCGATTTTTAAAGCAGTTTCTGAAGGCCAAAGAGAATTTTCAGAATTGATTGTCTATGGAGAGACTGAAAAACCAATTTCGCCATGTGGTGCTTGTCGCCAAGTGATGGCTGAATTTTTTGAACAAGATCTAAAAGTGACCTTAGTCGCAAAAGATAAATCGACGGTCGAGATGACGGTCGGGGAGTTACTTCCATACTCTTTTACAGACTTAAACTAGTCTGAGTCGCTCTCTGAGTGGCACGGTCCTTGTGGCCAACCAATCCATACTTGCAACATCGTTGCACATCTTATTTAGGAGGTTCAGTAATGAACAAGAAACAATGGCTAGGCCTTGGTCTAGTTGCAGTGGCAGCAGTTGGACTTGCTGCATGTGGTAACCGCTCTTCTCGTAACGCAGCTTCATCTTCTGATGTGAAGACAAAAGCAGCAATCGTCACTGATACTGGTGGTGTTGATGACAAATCATTCAACCAATCAGCTTGGGAAGGTTTGCAAGACTGGGGTAAAGAACATAATCTTTCAAAAGATAAAGGTTTCACTTACTTCCAATCAACAAGTGAAGCTGACTATGCTAACAACTTGCAACAAGCGGCTGGAAGTTACAACCTAATCTTCGGTGTTGGTTTTGCCCTTCACAATGCGGTTGAAGAAGCAGCAAAAGACCACTCTGATTTGAACTATGTCTTGATTGATGATGTGATTAAAGATCAAAAGAATGTTGCTAGCGTAACATTTGCTGATAACGAAGCTGCTTACCTTGCGGGTGTTGCAGCAGCTAAAACAACTAAAACAAAACAAGTTGGTTTTGTAGGTGGTATTGAGTCTGAAGTTATCTCACGTTTTGCAGCTGGATTTAAGGCTGGTGTTGAGTCAGTAGATCCATCTATCAAAGTACAAGTTGACTATGCTGGTTCATTTGGTGATGCTGCTAAAGGTAAAACAATTGCAGCAGCACAATACGCAGCTGGTGCAGACGTTGTTTATCAAGCAGCAGGTGGAACAGGTGCTGGTGTCTTTGCAGAAGCAAAATCACTCAACGAAAGCCGTTCTGAAAGTGAAAAAGTTTGGGTTATCGGTGTTGACCGTGACCAAGTAGCAGAAGGTAAGTACACTTCTAAAGATGGCAAAGAATCAAACTTCGTTCTTGTATCTACTTTGAAACAAGTTGGTACAACTGTAAAAGATATTGCTAACAAAGCAGAAAAAGGTGAATTCCCTGGCGGTCAAGTGATCGTTTACTCATTGAAAGATAAAGGGGTTGACTTGGCAGTGACAAACCTTTCAGAAGAAGGTAAAAAAGCTGTCGAAGATGCTAAAGCTAAAATCCTTGATGGAAGCGTAAAAGTTCCTGAAAAATAATGGATGGAAGTCATTTCTTAGGAAGCGGCCCTCGGCCGCTTTTTTAAGAGTTGAGACAAAGTCATTTTGTCTCAGTAAAGCTTGCTACTAGAGAAACTAGCAAGTTTTATTGAAATAAAATAAGACTCTGAAAGGAAGAGCACATGGCACACGAAAATGTCATTGAGATGCGTGATATTACCAAGGTGTTTGGTGAATTTGTTGCCAACGACAAAATCAACCTGCACCTACGAAAAGGTGAAATTCATGCACTTTTAGGAGAAAATGGGGCTGGAAAGTCCACGCTCATGAACATGTTAGCAGGGCTTCTTGAACCAACCAGTGGTGAAATTGTGGTCAACGGTCAAGTTGTCAACCTCGACTCACCATCTAAAGCAGCTAGCTTGGGAATCGGAATGGTTCACCAGCACTTTATGTTGGTAGAAGCCTTCACAGTGGCTGAAAACATCATTTTAGGTAGTGAATTGACTAAAAATGGTGTGCTAGATATCGCTGGAGCTAGCAAAGAAATCAAGGCTCTTTCTGAACGTTATGGCTTAGCTGTTGACCCTTCTGCCAAGGTAGCAGATATCTCAGTTGGAGCCCAACAACGTGTAGAAATTTTAAAAACCCTTTATCGGGGGGCTGATATCCTTATCTTTGACGAACCAACGGCTGTTTTGACTCCATCAGAAATTGATGAGTTGATGGCTATTATGAAAAATCTTGTCAAAGAAGGAAAATCAATTATCTTGATTACCCATAAGTTGGACGAGATTCGCGCAGTTTCTGACCGCGTTACAGTTATCCGTCGTGGGAAATCAATTGAAACTGTCGAAATCGCAGGGGCTACCAATGCTGATTTGGCAGAAATGATGGTAGGTCGTTCTGTTTCCTTTAAAACAGAGAAGCAAGTCTCTCAACCAAAAGAAGTGGTCTTGTCAGTCAAAGATTTGGTGGTCAATGAAAATCGCGGTGTTCCAGCTGTTAAAAATCTGTCCTTAGACGTTCGTGCTGGAGAGATTGTTGGTATTGCGGGGATTGATGGAAATGGTCAGTCTGAACTGATTCAAGCCATTACAGGTCTTCGCAAGGTTGAATCTGGTAGCATTGAGCTAAAAGGAGATTCAATTGTAGGCTTGCATCCACGTCAGATTACAGAGTTGAGTGTTGGGCACGTTCCAGAAGACCGTCACCGTGATGGTTTGATTTTAGAAATGATGATCTCTGAAAATATTGCCCTTCAAACCTACTACAAAGAACCACATAGTAAAAATGGAATTTTGAACTATTCAAATATTACTTCTTATGCTAAAAAGCTAATGGAAGAATTTGATGTTCGTGCTGCTAGTGAGTTTGTTCCAGCAGCGGCTCTTTCAGGAGGAAATCAACAAAAAGCAATTATTGCTCGTGAAATTGATCGAGATCCTGATCTCCTTATCGTCAGCCAGCCAACTCGTGGGTTGGATGTCGGTGCCATTGAGTATATCCACAAACGCTTGATTGAAGAGCGTGATAATGGTAAGGCTGTCCTTGTTGTCAGCTTTGAATTGGATGAGATTTTAAACGTCTCAGACCGTATTGCCGTTATCCACGATGGTAAGATTCAAGGTATTGTATCACCAGAAACAACCAATAAACAAGAACTTGGTGTCTTGATGGCTGGTGGAAACTTGGGAAAGGAGAAGAGTGATGTCTAAAAAATTACAACAAATTTCGGTTCCCTTGATTTCTGTCTTCCTAGGAATTTTACTCGGAGCCATTGTCATGTGGATCTTCGGTTATGATGCTATTTGGGGCTACGAAGAATTGTTCTATACAGCCTTTGGTAGTCTGCGTGGGATTGGAGAAATCTTCCGTGCTATGGGGCCTTTGGTCTTGATTGGTCTTGGTTTTGCTGTTGCCAGTCGTGCAGGTTTCTTTAACGTCGGGCTTCCTGGTCAGGCTTTGGCAGGTTGGATTCTCAGTGGTTGGTTTGCCCTGTCGCATCCAGATATGCCGCGTCCCTTGATGATTTTAGCGACTATCGTGATTGCTTTGATTGCTGGTGGGATTGTCGGAGCGATTCCAGGTATTCTTAGGGCTTATCTAGGGACGTCAGAGGTTATCGTAACCATCATGATGAACTACATTGTCTTGTATGTAGGAAATGCCTTTATCCATTCTTTCCCTAAAGATTTCATGCAAAGTACAGATTCGACCATTCGTGTTGGGGCTAATGCAACCTACCAGACCCCTTGGTTAGCTGAGTTGACTGGTAATTCGCGGATGAATATTGGTATTTTCTTTGCCATCATTGCCGTTGCAGTTATTTGGTTCATGCTCAAGAAAACAACCCTTGGTTTTGAAATCCGTGCTGTTGGTCTTAATCCACATGCTTCAGAATATGCTGGTATTTCTGCTAAACGAACGATTATCCTCTCAATGATCATATCAGGTGCCTTGGCTGGCCTTGGTGGTGCTGTTGAAGGACTTGGAACCTTCCAGAACGTCTATGTTCAAGGTGCGTCATTGGCTGTTGGATTTAACGGGATGGCGGTTAGTCTACTTGCAGCAAACTCACCAATTGGTATTCTCTTTGCAGCCTTCCTATTTGGTGTTCTCCAAGTTGGAGCTCCTGGTATGAATGCGGCGCAGGTACCGTCTGAGCTTGTCAGCATTGTAACAGCGTCTATTATCTTCTTTGTCAGTGTTCATTACCTTATTGAACGCTTTGTCAAACCGAAAAAACAAGTTAAAGGAGGTAAGTAAAGATGTCTATTACAACCTTGCTCACCCTCTTGGTGTCTTCTATGCTGATTTACTCAGCACCTCTCATCTTTACAAGTATTGGTGGTGTTTTCTCTGAACGTGGTGGTGTGGTAAATGTCGGTCTTGAAGGAATTATGGTTATGGGTGCCTTTTCTGGAGTTGTCTTTAACCTTGAATTTGCAGAACAATTTGGAGCAGCAACTCCATGGCTATCCTTGCTTGTAGCAGGATTGGTTGGAGGACTCTTCTCTATCATCCACGCAGCAGCGACGGTTCATTTCCGTGCAGACCATGTTGTCAGCGGTACGGTATTGAACTTGATGGCCCCAGCCTTGGCTGTTTTCTTGGTGAAAGTACTTTATAACAAAGGACAAACCGACAACCTAAGTCAGACTTTTGGACGCTTTGATTTCCCAGTCTTGGCAAATATCCCAGTGATTGGTGATATCTTCTTCAAGTCAACAAGTCTGCTAGGTTATATCGCGATTGCCTTCTCATTCTTTGCTTGGTTTATCCTCTTTAAGACTCGTTTTGGTCTTCGTCTTCGCTCTGTCGGTGAACATCCTCAAGCAGCGGATACCTTGGGAATCAATGTCTACAAGATGAGATATTTTGGAGTTATTATTTCTGGTTTTCTAGGTGGAATTGGCGGAGCGATTTATGCTCAATCCATCTCAGTTAACTTTTCAGTAACAACTATTGTTGGACCTGGATTTATCGCTCTTGCTGCAATGATCTTCGGGAAATGGAATCCAATCGGAGCCATGCTATCTAGTCTCTTCTTTGGACTTTCACAAAGTTTGGCTGTTATCGGCTCTCAATTGCCATTCCTACAAGGAGTGCCTGCGGTTTACCTTCAAATCGCACCTTATGTTTTGACTATTTTGGTCTTGGCAGCTTTCTTTGGAAAAGCAGTTGCACCAAAAGCAGATGGTATCAACTATATCAAATCAAAATAAGCATACAAAAAAACGTCAGTTCTGTTCAAACTGGCGTTTTATTTTTTAGGATCTTGATGAGTTAAGTTTAATCCCCAAGGGACTAAATTTTCAGTCTTATTCTGGATACGTGTGATATTATCCTTATGACGAATGATAATCAAGCTAGCAAGAGCTAGGATAATAGCGATGAAGAGAGGGTCATAGTTACTCAGGATAAAACCAAAAAGTGGAAAGAGTAGAACTCCAATGACAGCCGCGATAGATGCTGTGACACTAGATAGTGAAATCATACTACCAAGATAGAGGGTTCCAAAGAAAACAACTGCAAGGTAGAGACAGAAGACAGGTGCAAATCCGAAAATCACTCCAGCACTGGTCGCGACAGCCTTACCACCCTTAAATCCTGCAAAGATAGGGAAGGTATGGCCAATAACAGCCAAAAGTCCAAAGATGAGAGGCGAAACGCCTTGTAGATGAAACATAATCGGAAGAAGTGTTGCTAGGGTTCCTTTGAAAAAGTCAATCACAAAGGTTGCCATACCAGCTTTCTTGCCTAAAATGCGGAAGGTATTAGTCGTTCCAGTGTTACCAGAACCATGCTCGCGCAGATTGATTTGAAAGAATACTTGTCCAATCCAGAGACCAGACGGAATCGAACCCAGCAGATAGGCTAGGATTAATAAAACTATTGTAATCATACTCCTATTATATCATGAAATGGAGAAGAAAGGCAGAGAATCTCTTCTGAAATTGTCACAGCGGAGAAAGAAAAATTTTGCAAAATCCTTAGAAAACCTGTAGAATAGTAAAGATGAACGAATAGGAGGTTCCTTGTGTCAAAAAAGGAAATCAATATTAACAATTATAATGATGATGCCATTCAGGTGCTAGAAGGGTTGGATGCGGTCCGTAAACGTCCAGGAATGTATATCGGATCGACCGATGGTGCTGGTCTCCACCACCTAGTCTGGGAAATCGTCGATAATGCGGTCGATGAAGCCCTGTCTGGGTTTGGCGATCGTATTGATGTGACCATTAATAAAGATGGAAGTTTAACGGTTCAAGACCACGGACGTGGAATGCCAACTGGTATGCACGCGATGGGAATTCCAACTGTTGAGGTTATCTTTACCATTCTTCATGCAGGAGGGAAATTCGGTCAAGGAGGCTACAAGACATCAGGTGGACTTCACGGGGTGGGGTCTTCCGTTGTTAATGCCCTTTCTAGCTGGCTAGAAGTTGAAATCACTCGTGATGGTGCAATCTACAAGCAACGTTTTGAAAATGGTGGCAAACCTATCACGACCTTGAAGAAAATTGGTACAGCACCTAAATCTAAAACAGGTACCAAAGTCACCTTCATGCCGGATGCGACTATCTTTTCTACGACAGACTTCAAGTATAACACCATTTCAGAACGTCTCAATGAGTCAGCCTTTCTCTTGAAAAATGTGACCTTGTCATTAACGGACAAACGAACAGATGAAGCGATCGAGTTCCACTATGAAAATGGGGTTCAGGACTTTGTGTCCTATCTGAACGAAGATAAGGAGACCTTAACGCCAGTTCTTTACTTTGAAGGGGAAGACAATGGTTTCCAAGTGGAAGTGGCCCTCCAGTACAATGACGGATTTTCAGATAACATTCTATCCTTTGTCAATAACGTTCGCACCAAGGACGGTGGAACGCACGAGACAGGACTCAAGTCTGCCATTACCAAGGTCATGAATGACTATGCGCGTAAGACGGGGCTTCTCAAGGAAAAAGATAAAAACCTTGAAGGTTCAGACTATCGTGAGGGACTAGCGGCTGTCCTCTCTATTCTAGTCCCTGAAGAACATTTGCAGTTTGAGGGTCAGACCAAGGACAAGCTAGGAAGCCCTCTTGCTCGTCCCGTTGTGGATGGCATTGTGGCGGATAAGTTGACCTTTTTCCTTATGGAAAATGGGGAATTGGCTTCTAACCTCATCCGCAAGGCTATCAAGGCGCGTGATGCTCGTGAAGCGGCACGTAAGGCGCGTGATGAGAGCCGAAATGGTAAGAAAAATAAAAAAGACAAGGGCTTGTTGTCTGGAAAATTGACCCCAGCCCAGTCTAAGAATCCTGCTAAGAATGAACTCTATCTGGTAGAGGGGGACTCTGCCGGTGGCTCTGCCAAGCAAGGCCGTGACCGTAAGTTCCAGGCCATCTTGCCCCTTCGAGGTAAGGTTATCAATACAGCCAAGGCCAAGATGGCGGATATCCTCAAAAATGAAGAGATAAATACCATGATTTATACCATTGGTGCGGGTGTTGGAGCAGACTTCTCCCTTGAAGATGCCAACTATGATAAGATCATTATCATGACCGATGCGGATACCGACGGTGCCCATATCCAGACCTTGCTCTTGACATTTTTCTACCGCTACATGCGTCCTCTAGTCGAGGCAGGTCATGTCTATATCGCCCTTCCGCCTCTTTACAAGATGTCAAAAGGAAAAGGCAAGAAAGAAGAAGTAGCCTACGCATGGACAGACGGAGAACTTGAAGAACTCCGTAAGCAGTTTGGTAAAGGCGCAACACTTCAACGCTACAAGGGGCTTGGAGAGATGAACGCCGACCAACTCTGGGAAACAACCATGAATCCAGAAACCCGTACCCTTATCCGTGTCACCATTGAAGATCTGGCTCGCGCCGAACGCCGCGTCAATGTCCTCATGGGAGATAAAGTCGAACCACGCCGTAAGTGGATTGAGGACAATGTTAAGTTTACGCTGGAAGAAGCGACAGTATTTTAAAAAATCCAAAAAGGAGAACAACAATGTCAAATAATCTGTCTGAAGATCAAGTAAAAGAAGCTCTTGAAAGTGGATATGGGCAATCTGAAGCTTTATTAAATGATAAAGATGAATTAGATAATTTTTTGCAACGGTTAGAACTAAAAATTAAAGATATACCTTTTGTTGGAGAAAAATTTACAGTAATCCCTGTTATGATATCTTTGGTAAAAAATTATGTAGAGGGTAAATATACTACAGTACCTTATGGAACTATTCTGGCTGTTTTAAGTTCATTAATTTATTTTGTATCTCCAATTGATATATTCCCAGATTTCATACCGTTTGCTGGTTATTTAGATGATATGGCTGTAATGGGATTGTGTATGAAAATGGTAAATACTGATATCGAATCCTATGATGAATGGCGTCGGTCACAAGGATTAATTTAAGTCAATAAATTAGATTATTATCAGTCAATTCTTTATAAGTGGGAATTATCAAAACATTTTAAATTCTCAATTATAGACAATATTTAATTTTACAATCAGATCCTTTAT